>JBIKVL010000779.1:0-3102 GCA_044356875.1 Pirellulaceae bacterium
CCATTTCGCCATTCCCGGCAAGTGCTCGCAAATCTGAATGCCCGGCACATTCGTGGCGATCGGTGAAAACTCGCCGCGGATGTTCTCCGGCGCCTTCGGCTTCATGTCGAACATGTCCTGCGATGGCGCGCCGCCGTGCAGGTAGAGGAAAATCACGCTCTTGGCCTGGCCGAAGGACGAGGAAGCCTCGGCGCGTGTCTGCGTCGCGAGCATGGGGATCGCGCCGGCCCCCAAAGCCATGGCGGCTTGTCGCCGGAACAATTCTCGGCGAGAGATCGCATGAAACATCGGATCGAACCTTTCTGGGGAAAGGGAACGGCGAGAGTTGCCAACGAGCACCCGCGCTTCGGCACTCAACACCCTTACTCGGTTCTACTCAGTCCTACTCGGTTCGCCGACGGGGCGCTCACCGAATGGATGACGCTCGCCGCATCGCCGCATCGCCACTGCAAACCGTCCATGAGTGTACCGGAATGGAAATGCGACGAGATGTTGTTTCCTGCGCGATTGCCAAACACTGGCCAGCGTCAAAGGTAATACGGACGTCCCGAGAGGACATCTTTTTCAGGATCCGAAAGTCCAGCGACGTGGTTTGCCCTGAGGAGGGGCAAGCACGATTTCGTCCAGTTCAACGGACGCGGACCCGGTCGGGAGATAGAGCCGCAGGATTCCAGCCTTCTCCTTAACGGGAAGTTCGACGGTAACGGTTTCCCATTCGGATTCGCCCGCGACCTTGTATGGCACGGCGAGCGTCTCGGTGGCGCCTGCCGCGCTGAGCAGAGCGATTCTTCCTTCGCCGGCCTGCGGTGCGCGGATGCGAAAGGAGAAGCGGGAAACGCCAGTGGTCAGTCCCGCACCGACGCCCAGGAAGGAGTTGGCCCCTTTCGAGCGAACATTGAGGATGCCGTCGCGGACGGTGGCAGTCCCAGCCCGGTTCTTCCAACCTCCAGGGAGATCGTCCAGCGCGGCCTCCTTCTTCTTTGGGGCGGCCCTGTCAGCCGACGCGTTCTTGCCAGCCGAAGTGTCATTGCCAGCTGTCGCGTTCTTGCCAGCGGGCGTGTCCTTGTCGGCCGACGCGTCCTTGCCGGCCGACGTGTCCTTGGCGAAGTCGGGATTGAGCGTCGGGATGACAGCCTTGTTCTCCATCAGGCAGCGCTGGAGGAGGTCGTTGAGTTTGGAGGCAACCTCAGGCTTCTCTTTGGCGAGGTTGTGGCGTTCGCCGGGGTCCTGGGAAAGGTCATAGAGTTCGAGTTCATCGGAGCCGTCGTCCGCCCGCGCGTAGAAGCGGATGAGCTTGAGGTTGCCCTCGCGGATGTAGGAACCGGCGTAAAAGCCATCCATGATGGCGTCGCGCGGGGCATTGCCATGAGGAAAGTGGCAGAACAGATGCGTTCGTGGAGACGGCCCACCCTGGAGCGCGGACAACTGGTTGAAGCCGTCAGCCTTCTGGTCCGCGTTAGGTGTCACGCCGCACGCCGCGAGAATGGTCGAGTAGAGGTCCGTGGACTGCATCAAGAAGTCGGCCGCCGTGCCGGGTTTCACTTTGCCAGGCCAAACGACGATACCGGGTGCGCGTGTGCCGCCTTCGTAAAGCGACGCCTTTCCGCTGCGAAAGGGATGGTTGCTGGTGGCGGGGATCTCGGCGTGGCCCGCGGGATCGGTCGTCTTGGGCGGATACGCGTAGCCGCCGTTGTCGGACCAGAACACGATGAGGGTGTTTTCGGCGGCGCCCGACTCATCGAGATGACGCAGGAGACGTCCCACCGCGTCGTCCATGCTCTTGACCATGGCGGCGTAGAGCGGATTCCTCTGAGGATTGGCGGGGTCGGTTTTCTTCTGGAAGTGTTCGATGTAGTCGGCACGCGCGTTCCAGGGCGAGTGGACGGAGAACAGCCAGAAATTGACAAAGAACGGCCGGCCCTGGCTCGCGCGCATGAACTCGCCCGCCTCATCGGCCATCCGCTCGTCAACGTGGCGGCCGGTCTCGCCCTTGATGGCGGGGTCGCTGATGAACTTCCACGGCGCGAAATAGCCTCCGCCGGGGCCCGGGGCCTGCGGCACGTGCGGCCAGTCCACGTCAAAACCTTGGTCTTTCGGTTCGTAGGCGTCGTCGGTGGCCATGTTATGCCCGAGGTGCCATTTTCCAAAATGCCCGGTGGCGTAACCCGAGCCTTTGAGCGCCTCGGCGAGGGTGTGATAGTCGGGCTTGAGACGCGTGACCGAGTTCGCAAGATTGACGCGCGCGTTTCCTGACAAAAGTTGCTTCTTGAGGATCACTTTCGGAAGGTGGCAACCCGGAGCGGTGATGCCAGTGCGCGCCGGGTTCTGTCCGGTCATGATGCTCGAGCGCGTCGGCGAACAGAGCGGACTGGCGGCATAGGCGTTGGTCAATCGCACGCCGCGCGTCGCAAGGCGATCGATATTCGGCGTTTCGTAAAAGGTACTGCCGAAGCAGCCCAAGTCGCGGGCGCCAAGGTCATCGGCGAGAATCAGCACGACGTTGGGGCGGTCCGCGCCGCGTGCCGCTAGCGGTGCGAGCATCAGGAGGGCAAGAAACGCGAGCATTTTCTTCATGGTCCGGCTTTGCTCTTGTTCGGGGTCTAGTTTTCGAACCCATGTGGGTTCAGACTGCCGTTCCCCTTCAGCTAGTGTGGGGCATCCACAGTTGGGATTTCTCGGGCTGTGAGGTAGCGAAAGGTTGACGGCATCCTGCAGGTTACAAACCTTCGCGACGCGCGACGGCGACTCGCGCCGTGCCGCCTGCGACGCAGATGCTCTCGTCATCCAGCCAGCGGGACATCAGCATGTTAAATAGGCGGAGACAACATTGGGCCGGCCCAGTTTCCAGCCCGCTGGCAGCGGTCCCAATGAAGAGATCCGTATGCGCGACGACGTCATGTACGTGTTCGCGTGCAGCATCTTTTCGGGTGATTCGCAAACCTGCTTCTTTTCGACCGCGGTAGCTCGTAAGTTGCGGGTCGGTGGCGTTGGCGCCCCACGTCAGCGACGCTCCGAAGAAGACGACGTTCAGTCGTTCGCCGCCGCGAGCTCGTTGGTCGAAAGCCGCGAAGTCAGGCGCCGCGGCGTTGACGGTGGCGGCCA
>JBIKVL010000039.1:0-11192 GCA_044356875.1 Pirellulaceae bacterium
CCACCTTGGTCTTGGCCCCAAGCCGCTTCGCCATCGTCAAATGACCGCGATGCGCCAACAACCGCAGCTCCTGATGATCGGGGGAGAGGTAGTTCGCGTGAGCCGGATCGCGGTGATAGCGGGCATTCAAGTCGCTGCCACCGGGCAAATGGAACGCGATGTCGTCGCTTAGCTTTTTCATGCCGCACATGTCGACGACGCAGGCGAACGTGCGGGGCGCGAGCTTATTCGCCATCAACGTGACATTTCCCCCTCCGGAACCGCCCGTGCAATACAACCGGCCGCCGGCGAACGGCCGCCCTTGAGTGGGCAAGCGATCGCAGGTCCACCACAGGGCGCGAAGCGCGTCGAGCGCTTGCAGGTAGCCGAAATCGTACGGCTCGGGGCCTTCGATCGAATCCTTCGGACCGCTTTGCACGTAGTTCACACACAGCGCGACGACATTGAGCTTCGCGGCCAACCGCCGTGGGTTCGCCGTGCCGACGCAGTCCGTCCCGCCCCAATTGTGAAGCGTCAGCATGACCCCCGTCCGCGGTCCGACCGATTCCAGCGTTCCCTGCGGATAGTGGACCAGCACCCGCACCCGACGCTCGCCAGGCCGCGCCGGCCATTCTTGCGCCGGTAGCTCGACCGGCCCATCCACCGCCGGCAACGGCGGCCAAGCGGGTACGGTGTCTCCGCCGGTGGCAACCGCCGCCGACCAGGAAGCCATGACAACGATCGCGGCGGTCATGATCGCAGCGGTCATGATCCGGGTGGTCATGATCAGGGCAGTCGTAATCGCGGCGTTGAAGGCGGCCATGGCGGACCGGGGAATCGACGCGTTATTTCGCAAAAGTATCCGCATGGGGAAGCCTCGTTGAGATCCATTCGTTTGACGTCGAGTTGCCTGGAAGCGGCTGCGACCGCCGATTCCAAAGCGGGCTGAGAACCGACGTAAGATAATCGAGCACGGAGCTCGCAGGTCCGCCCGCGCGCGTCGCCCCGGAGCGCCAACGGCCGGTTGGCGTTCGGTGATGACGTATTCGCCGAAAAAATAGCCGCTGGCGAGAACCGGCCGCTGGCGCGGCTCGGCTGATAGGGGCGCGGAACGCTCGCGTTCGGTGACGACGCTTTCGCCGAAAAACCGGCCGCTCGCGCCAACCGGCCGCTTGCGCGGCTCGGCTGATGGGGGCGCGGAACGCTCGCGTTCGGTGACGACGCTTTCGCCGAAAAACCGGCCGCTGGCGCCAACCGGCCGCTTGCGCGGCTCGGCTGATGGGGGCGCGGAACGCTCGCGTTCGGTGATGACGCTTTCGCCGAAAAACCGGCCGCTCGCGCCAACCGGCCGCTTGCGCGGCTCGGCTGATGGGGGCGGTGGTCGCCAAAGAATGTCCTCGCACAACTTGGTACAATCCGATCCGGGTTTGATTTCCTCTGACCCTGGAAACGGGTTTCGCGCATGTCCGATCCGCAACTGTCCGATCCGCTGACAAAAATGGCCGGCCCGTTGTCGACTGACATCGTGGAGGCGCCCACAACCCCGGTGGGATCAAGCCCATTCGCCGCCAGCCAACCGGAAGATGTCGAGTCCCCGGTGCTCGCGGAGGCCCCGTTGAGCGAATCGGAGCAATTGGAACGGACGCTGGCGGAAATCCCGCCGCGTTTCGAAGCGGTGCGGACCGAACTCGCTAAGGCGATCGTAGGCCAGGACGCCAACATCGAAGCCGCCTTCTACGCCTTGCTCTGCCGGGGCCACTGCTTGATTGTGGGGGTTCCCGGTCTGGCAAAGACGTTGCTCGTCCAGGCCTTGGCCCGCGTGTTGCGATTGGGCTTCAAACGGGTGCAATTCACGCCCGACCTGATGCCGGCCGATATCACGGGAACGACGATCCTGCGCCCCGACGAGGCCGGCCAGCGGCAGTTCGTCTTTGTGCCGGGGCCGGTCTTCACGCAACTGCTGCTGGCGGACGAAATCAATCGCACGCCGCCCAAGACTCAAGCCGCGCTGCTGGAAGCGATGCAAGAACGGACCGTGACCGCGTCGGGAAAGACCTTCCATCTGGAAGAGCCGTTCTTTGTGTTCGCGACGCAGAATCCGATCGAACAAGAGGGCACCTATCCGCTACCCGAAGCGCAGCTCGATCGATTCCTCTTCGAACTGCGGGTCGACTATCCTTCGCTCGAGGACGAGCGGCGGATCGTATCGGGGCATTCGTTTCATCCCCTGGAGCAGTTACGTCAAGTTTTGGACCGCGACGAGATCTTGCGTTTTCGCGACGCGGCCGCTCGGATTCCGGCGGCGCCGCAGGTCATCGACTACGCCGTGCGGCTAGTCCGCGCGACGCGTCCCGACGCCCCCGACGCCCTGCCCTACGTGAAGCGCTGGCTGAAATGGGGAGCCAGTCCACGAGCCAGCCAGAACCTGATTCTCGCTGGCCGAGCCCGCGCCGCCTGTCTCGGCCGCTTCAACGTCGCGTTCGAAGATATCGTCGCGCTCGCGCCGCTCGTGCTTCGGCATCGCGTGCTCCGCACTTTCCACGCGGAAGCGGAAGGACAATCAACCGATTCCATCGTCGCGCGGATCCTGGCGGACACGCCGCGGCACTTGTCGTGAGCTGAGCGTGAGGGTGTCTTGAGCTGACATCGAGCGATGCCGTCCTGGGCCCATGGAAGCCAACGCCTATGCCGCAGTTGTCGCTGTTCAAATCGAATTCGCAGTCGCCGAAGGCATCGCCGACCGCGCCGCCGACCGCGTTGACCACGCTGAACGCGTCGCCCACTTTGGGACATTTCGACCCGAAATTGCTCGCCACGCTCGACAGCCTCGATCTGCGGGCCCGCTACGTGGTTGAAGGCTTTGTGGCCGGTTTGCATCGAAGCCCCTTCCACGGCTTCAGCGTGGAATTCAGCGAGTACCGCGAATACGAGCCGGGCGATGATCCGCGGCACGTCGATTGGCGGGCGTTCGCCCGCAGCGGCCGGTTGTACGTGAAGCGCTACATGCAGGAAACGAACCTGCCCTGCTACGCGCTGGTCGATACCAGCTCGTCGATGGAGTACCGCGGCGCCGACGCTTGGGGCTCGAAGCTGGACGTTTGCCGTGTGCTCTGCGCCGCGCTGCTGTGGATGATGCTGAAACAGAACGACGCGGCGGGACTGCTGGCTTGGTCGAGCGAAGTGGACGGCCCCGAACTCGTCCCGCCGTCGCAAAAATCGAGCCAGTTCGGGATCTTGCTGCGGCAACTCGACCGGCTGAAATCGGTGCCGCGCGCCAGCCTTGGCGGACTGCTGGCGACCGCCGCCCGCCGCGTCCGCCGTCGAGGGTTGGCGATCCTCTTCTCCGATTTGCTCGAACCGCCCGAATCGCTCGTGGAACCGCTGCGCGAACTGCGCCATGCGGGCACCGAATTGCTCGTCTTGCAGGTGCTCGATCGCGATGAACTCGAATTCCCGTTCGCCGAGGACATGATCTTCGAGGATCCGGAGTCGGGGCAGCGGCGCCGAGTCTCGCCGGCCGCCGCTCGCGACGCCTACTTGCAACGCTTCACGGCGTTCCTCGATAAGCACCGCGACCAACTCCGCGGGCTCGAAGCCCACCATCGGATCGTGCGCACCGATGAAGCGCCATGGCAGGCGATTCAAACTTTTCTCGAAACCCGCGAGCTGCTCGGATGAGCGTGGCGTTCCTCTATCCCCTGTGCTGGCTCGGGGCGTTGGCGGTCGCCGCGCCGCTGTGGCTGCATCTGCGCCGCCGCTCCGAACGGCCCGTCATACGATTCCCGACCGCCCGGTTTCTCGATGATCACGCGATCGCCGACGAGCGGCCGATGCGGCTCCGCGATCCGTTGCTGTTCGCGCTGCGCGCGGCCGCGCTCGCGTTACTGATCGCGGCCTTCGCCTGGCCGTATGTCGTCCAGCGTTCGTCGGGGCCCATCCGCTTGAGTCGAGTGCTGGTGCTGGACAACACCCTGAGCCATCAAGCCGATGGCCAATTCGCAGCCGCTCGAAAGGCGGCTGTCGACGCGGTCGCCAACGCCGCCGACGATACGCAGATCGCGGTCGTGGAAGTAGGACGAACCCCGCGGGTGGTCGTCGATTTCGCGGACGCCCGCGCCGATGCCGCCGCGAAGCTCGCCGCCGTCAAGCCCGGGTTTGAACGCGGGTCCTATCTGGCCGCGTTCCGCCAAGCGGCCGCCCTGCTGGAAATGTCGAGCGGCCCGCGGCGGCAACTCGAACTGCTTGGCGACAACCAAGAAAACCAATGGACGGAAGCCGAACCCACTCAGCCCTTCCTCGACGGCGTTGAAGTTCAACTGCCCGCGTTGCCCGCGCGGTCCAGCGCGAATCTCTCGATCGCGGCCCCGGAACTGCGGCGTTCCCTACAAGGAGGTTCGCCGATCGCCGAACTGCAAGTGCAGGTCATTCGCTCCGGCGACGTGCCCGCCGCTTTGGCGATTGTCGAATCGAACGGCAAGGTGGTCGTCGAACGCCCCGTTGTTTTCCCTTCCCCTGAAACGTCCATCACCACGCTGCGAGTCGCTTGGTCGGCGGACGACCGCCAAGCGATCCGCGGTTCCGTCCGTGTTCGCCGTCTCGCCGCTCCACCCGAGCCCACTTCCTCCCTGTCGGTGATCGCGGACGACGACGCATTGCCGCTGGACGACACGGTGTGGTTCCACGAGCCACCTCGGGAGGAAGGCAAGGTCGCGGTCGTCGCACGCTCGCCATATCTCCTTGCGGCGCTCTCGCCCGACGTGATGCGCGGGCGCTGGTTAGCCGATTTCTCGCCACAAGTTTTACAATCGTCGGCGGTCGCCACGGGCGACGTGTTGCTGATCGAAGCCCGGTCTTTGTTGGAGCCGAGGGGCCGCGAGTTGCTCGAACAGTACAGGCGCGAGCGGCGCGGCGTGCTGTTGGTGGTCGATCGCGACTCGAAGGCGCTTGTCGAACCACTGCGGATGCTGGGAATTGAATCGAATGGGGAAGTTAAGGAGTCCCCGACTGACCCGTTCCGCTACATCCTGTACGACCATCCGATCTTCCAGCCGCTCCGCTCTCGCGACTTCGGCGACCTGCTCGATATTCGCGTGTCGCGTTATCGGCGGCTCACAGCGAGCGACGCGCGAGTGCTTGTGTATTCGTCCATGGGCGATCCGTTGCTCCTGGAATTCGAAAACGGGGCGGGCCGGCTGCTCGTCGCCGCCTTTGGCTGGGAACGAAACGAGACGAATTGGCCGATCCACCCATCCTTCGTGCCGTTTCTCGACCTGAGCCTGGAGCACCTGCGGGAACGCGCCACGTGGCCGAGGCAATGCGAGCCGGGCGAGCGGTGCCTCTGGCCGCTGGCGGATTTTTTGGACTTGGCGGACGCGGCGGACGCGGCGGCGCTAGGTACCCCGACGAAGCAGGCGGGAGCACCGGGGCCTTTATCGGGCCCGGTGGTGGTCACGGACTCGACGGGCCAGGAGTGGTTTCGAGGCCCGCTGCGGGACGATGCGGCTGATTTCACCGCGCCGTCGATTCCGGGACTGTATGATGTCAGCGTCGACGGCGGTCGGTCGGTGGCGCGTACGATCGCGGTGAACCCCTCGCCGCTCGAAGCCAACTTGACTTACAGTTCGGGGGAATCGAAGGTCGCGTTATGGCGGAGCGCGTCGTCGAGCGACAAGGGGCAGGGACCGTCGGATTCACGGACTGCTGATGTGCGCGATCGAATCGAATTGTCCGCGATCTTGCGGCAATCGACCTGGTGGTGGCTGCTGGCGGGGTGTGCGGTGTTGCTGATGATCGAAACGCTTTGGGCCTCATGGCGGGGCGCGGATACCGCTCCACGCAGATTGTCCCCAGCTCCCCTTACTCCGTCCCAGGAAAGGGCTTTCCGATGAACGCCGCTTCGCCGGTTGTGGAACGGCACCTCGCCAGCGTTTCCCGCAAACGGAAGGCCCGCGTTTGGCTCGGCCTCAGCTTGTCGCTCGCGACGCTGGGCGTGGCCGGCGTTCTCGCGATGGGCTTGGCGATGTCCGCTGGCTGGATCCAGTACCGCGGCACCGCCGTGTTGCTGCTGGCGGGCCTGTTGCTGTTGTCATTCGTTATTTGGATGACGACGTCGGCCGTTTGTTGGGTTTGGCCCGCGCATCGCCGGAAGCTGGTCAGCGCGATCGAGCAACGCGAGGAAAAACTAGCCGAACGACTCTCGACGCTTGTGCATCTCGACGAGCAGCTCGCGCGGCCCTCGATGATCGCGACGCTGGCGAGCACGCCGGAGAAGCGGTCGGCGTATGAGCAGCAACAGCGGCAGGAAGAAGTCACGCGTTGGTTTCGTGGTCGCATCGAAAGTCAGGCGGCCGCGATTCTGGCGACCAACCCGCCGCGCCCCGTTGCGATCCCGTGGACGCTTTGGCTACGCGCCGCCGCCTTCCTGGCGTTGAGCGGGCTGACGGTGTGGTACTACGCGGCGTGGCGCCCCTGGGACCAACTGAAAAGTGGCAGAGGTTGGCGAGCACGCAATGTTCCGATGGTGATGCCGACCGCAGGCATCGAGCCCAGCATCTTCGAAATCCCGTTGCCCGATCGCACCGCGGTCGAAACGCCTCAGGTTTGGGGAGAAGTCCGCATCACCGAACCGGGCGCCGATCTGCGAATCTCGCGGCTCGATAGCGTTCGCCTGCAAATCGAGGCAGCGGCCAGCGAGCCGATCGCCAAGGTGCGGCTGGCGATCTCCCGCAACGGCGGCGTTGAGGAATCCCGCGAGCTGCCACCGCCTCGCGATCCGGCCCTCGCCGTGCTCGAAACGGAGATTAACGCCGCCGCCATGCAGCTCGCGGATGGCGACGTCGTCGTGTACTTCGCGGAAGCCATCACGACCATGGACAAAACCTACCGGTCGAAGTCGTTCCAACTGGAAGTCGCGCCGCTGCTCGCCGATGTCGAGCAACTGCCGGGAGGCGCGACGGGCGAACCACTCGCGATCCTGGAAGAGGCTGCCGATCTGGTCGCCGCGCAAAGCGATGTACTGCGCGAAACGAGGGAACGATTCGCCGAACAGAGTGTCCCAGCAACCGCCCCTTCGAACGCCGATGCCAATGAACTAGCTGACCGGGAACAACGGCTTGCCGCCGCCGTGAAGGCGCTACAGGCCCGCGCCGATAGCCTTCGCGAGTCTACGGAAGAGCGGCGCGAAAGCACGCTTGATGGCGATGACGACGCGTCAGCCGAAACGCGACGAAGTCTCGAACGCGCGGCTCAAGCCCTTCGCGATGGAAAAGGCGAAGAGGCCCAGCAGGCGATCCGCGACTCGCTTGGACAACTTGTCGAGTTGCGGAAGAGCTTGGAAAGACAACTTGGCGCCGATCGATCCATACCTCCGCCGCGTTCGGTCGCTGAGCGGCAAGAGTTGCTGGACAAACTGCGAGCGGAACACGATCGGGACGCGGCGGCCAGCGAGGCGATCAGGCAATTGGCGGCAGACGAGCAACAGCTCCGTGACCAACTGTCGGCGAATCAACCGCTTCGGTATCCCAATCTTTCATCGCGACAAGAACAGTTGATCGTCGAGCTGGAACAGGCGGTGCGAACGCACGAGCAGCTTGAAGAGCGTTTTCCGAAGGAAACGCAAGCGGCTCGCGGCGCCCTGCGGCAAGCGAACGAACGGTTGCGAGGAGCCTCTCCCGCCGCCCCGGAGCAGCTTTCAGAGGCGGTCCGCGCCTTGCGGGAACTCGGCGAAGCCCAGCAAGCCCACGGGGAGAATCAGCGGCTCCGTGACGCGTTCGACCTCAAACGGATGCTGGACGAACAGGCTCAGGCGCTGCGCGACATCGCGGCCGATCCGGAATCGAAGTCGGTCGAGCAATTGGAAGCCGAGGCGAAAGCCACGCAAGACATGGTCGATCAATTGCGGCAGTTGTCCACCCAAGCGCCGTTGCAAAACGACTTCGGCGAAAAGCTGCGAAAAACGCTCGACGAAAAGACCCAGAAGCGGCTCGAAGGCGAATGCCAAGGGATCTGTCGCGGCGGTTCGTCCAGCGAACGGGGCCAGTCGGCCCAAGCCGCCTCGAAGACACTCCAGTCGTTGTCCGAAGCCTTCGAGCAAAGCCTGCCTGCCCCGGGAAAACCTGGTCGCGGCCCAGGTCCCAACGAGTCGTTCGAACGCGGGCTCCGGGCCCTGGAAAGCTTGGCCCGGTCCCGGGAAGCCGCTGAACAAAATGACGGTCCGCCAGGAAATCGCGACGCGTCCGATAACAGCCGGCCACAGAACGGGCAGCCACAGAAAGGCCAGCCAGACAAAGGGCAGCCACAGAAAGGGCAGTCGAGGAATGGCTCGCCGATCAATGTCCAAAACACCGATCGCCGGACCGGTGACGGCTTTCCCGGGGGCGAGGCCTCCTCGGGCATGGAACTGAATGGAGACAATGGCCGGAACGGAGATTGGAAAGGAATGAAGGCGGAGGATCGTCAACGGCTTCGCCGCGAGGCGCTCGGACGGTTGTCGGCCGGCGTGTATGGCGAATCGGGACATAACGAGCGCAGCGATGCCATGGTGCGGCGGTTGCGAGAGCAATTGGCGGAACCGACCGAGCCGGCGGACCCGACCGAGCCTGTCGATTGGCGGCTGGTCGATTCACTCCGCGAGTCCTTGCAGAGTTACCGCCGCGAGCAATCGGTGGCCAAGCCTGGACAACAGCCGTCGGCGGAGATGACGCTCATCGCGCCCGAGAATCTGCCGCCGACGTATCGCCAACCGGTACGCAACTACTTTCAGAAGCTCTCGGAGCCGCGGCGGTGACGGGTTGGGAATGGGGCTTTGCGCCCGCGGTGACTTGGGGACTGCCGCTCGCGGTTTTGCTGTTCGTATGGATGGCGCGGCAGCAGCGCGGACTGTTCCGCCGCAGTTGGCCGCGGGCCCTTGTGGTGTTGGGTTTGCGGGCATCAGCGCTGCTCGCCGTGCTGGTGTTGCTTGCCGCGCCGATGCGGTTGGTTTCCCGAGCGGATGTGGCGCCGAAGGCTGGGGCCGTCGTGTTGTTCGATCGCAGCGGCAGCATGTCGATACCTGAGGCCACCGGAACTCGCTTCGCCCAATCGCTCGAATTCGCCCGAAAGAAACTTTTGCCCGCATTGCGAGACGCATCCCTGCCGACGAAGGCGTTCGCGTTCGCGGCGGAAGCCGAAGAGACTTCAGGCGAAAGGCTCGCGAGTGTGCCGGTGGATGGTGCGCGTAGCGATTTAGGACGGGCTCTGTTGCGGGCGGCGACGAGCGTGGCTCCGCCTCCTCGAGTAATCGTGTTGCTCAGCGATGGCGCGGCGAACGCGCACGCGGACAACAGTCGAGCGCTCTCCGCGCTGGCGGAATCGGGGATTCCCGTGGTCGCGATTGGCGTGGGTGGAGACTCGACGCCGGCCACGCTGTCGTTGCGGTCGGTCGAGGCGCCGACTTCGGCTCCTCCCCGCCAGCGGTTTCGGATCGCCGCGCAGTTGGAGAGTGGCGGCGACGGTTCGTTGCCGTCGTTCGATCTGCAGTTGTTTCGCGACGACCGGCTGCTGGAGAGTCGGGTGATTCCCGCGAGTCCGGCGGGCCGCGTCTGGCGTGAAAGTTTTGAAGTCAGGCATGACGATCCAGGCGTCTTTCGCTATCAAATCCGGTGCCAGCCGATTGGCCCGTTGAAACTGCTCGACCGTGCAGCGGGCGCCACAGTGCGGATCGCCGACGAGCGCGAAGTGCGAGTTCTGTTCGCCCAAGGCGCGTTGACCTGGGACTATAAGTTCATCCGCATCGCGTTGCTTGGGGATCCCGCGATCCGCCTCACTGGCCTCAGCCGCACTTCGACTTCCTCCGTTCTGTACCAAAATGTCGATGACGCCACCGAGTTGAAGGACGGTTTCCCGACGAGTCTCGAACAGTTGTCGCCTTTTTCGGTGGTGGTGCTATCGCGATTGCGGCCGAGCGACCTGTCGCCGGCGCAGCAGCAACTGTTGATTGACTACTGTGGCAAGCGGGGCGGTGGCGTGCTGCTAGTGGGTGGTTCGGAAACGCTGGACGCCGCGTGGCGCGGCACGCCGCTCGAACCGCTGTTGCCGGTCCGTTTCACATCGCGAAAGCCGTCGGCGAAGTTCGACCCATTCCGCTTGAAACTGACGCCGGAGGCTCAATCGTTGGCCGCGTTCCAGTTGAGCGACTCTGAGCCGGCCACGGAGTCGTGGAGCCGGGTGCCACCGTTCGCCGGGCACGCTTGGACCGGCGAAGCGAAGGCGGGCGCCGAGGTGTTCGCGGTGCATCCCGAGGAATTCGCCGGCGAAACGCCGATGCCGCTGATCGCGGCTCAGCGTTTCGGCGTCGGCCGATCGGCCATGATCGGCGTCCGGAATTTTTGGCGGTGGCGACTCGCCGCGGACAGCGACGCCGCCGCCTTCGATCGATTCTGGCGTCAGTGGCTGCGGTATCTGGCGGATGGCTGGCGAAGCCCCGTGTCGATTCATTTACCGGATCAGGACTTCGAGCCGGGTGGCGAGATTCGCTACGAAGCGCAACGCTCAGGTGGCGGCGCACCAACGGGAAACACGGCGACCGGCAACGCGTCAAACAGCGACGGGGCGGGCGGCCAGGTGGAGGATGGTAAGGTGGCGGACCGCAAGGTAGCGGACGGCAAGGTGGAGGGTGGCGGCGTCTTCACTGCGCGTGTGGTTGATCCCCAAGACGTTGAGATCGCTCGAGAACGGCTGGAAGTGCCGATCGATCAGGCGGTCGCCGCGAAGTTCCGCGCGGCGGAGCCGGGGACATACACGATTGAATTGAGCGACGAACGCGAACAAGTGCTGGCCAGCCGCGCGGTCGAGGTCCGTGCCGCGAATCTCGAATGGCGTTCGGCCGCTAGAAACATGCGGTTGCTGGAACACTGGGCCCGCGCGAGCGGGGGGCTCGCGGTGCCACTGGAACGCGGCGACGACGTGGCGGAATTGCTGCGCGTCGCCTTGAGCGAAGCGGACCGCGCGGCCCGCGAGTCGCGACAGCCGGTGCCCGTCGGCGTGAATGGCTGGACGCTGTCCGCGCTACTGGGCTGCTTGGCGGCCGAGTGGCTGCTTCGTAAACGATGGGGACTCGTATGAACTGGCACGTCCGGCTCAACATGGTCGCGAATCCCGATTCGCCTGCTTCGAGTGGCCGACTTGGGCGGTTCGCGGGGAAACAGCCGATCGCCGCGCGACTCGTGATTTTTCTG
>JBIKVL010000040.1:0-11173 GCA_044356875.1 Pirellulaceae bacterium
CCAGTTGGCGCGGCGCGAGTCGGCGGAGAAGGAATTGATGGGCTTGGGACCGGCGATCGTCGACCTCTTGCCGCCTGTCACGCGGCAGATGCCCGCCGAAGTGAAAGAGCGGCTCGCACGCGTCCGCCGGGCACTCGAATCTTCCGCGGCGGAACTGTCCCTGGCGCCCACCCGCGTGACGCTCAAAGGGCCGCTGAAGTTGAGCGAAGCGTTGGCGGCGATCGAGAAACAAACCGGCAACCGCCTCGTGGACTACCGCGAGGAGTTCAATCAACAGCGCCGTGAATTCACCATCGAGGGCGAAATCCGCGACAAGCCATTCTGGGAAGCCCTCGACACGGTGCTCGACCAAGCCGAATTGACGACTTACGCGTTCAGCGGCGAGCGAGCGGCGGCGGCGATCGTGGCCCGCGGCGAGGGTGAAACAGCGCGTGCCAAACGCGGCGTCTACAGCGGCCTGTTCCGCTTCGAACCGCTGCGAGTGGAAGCGGTGCGGGACATCGTGAATCCCTCCAACCACGCCCTGCGGTTGTTCCTCGACATCGCTTGGGAGCCGCGTTTGCAGCCCATTCTGGTCTCGCAGTCGCTGGAAGCGCTCCAGGCGACCACCGACACCGGCGAGGATTTGCCGATCGATGGCCGCGAGGGAGAAATCGAAATCCCCGTCGACGGCGACTCGTCGGCGACCGAAATGTACATCCCGCTCGAACTGCCCGGCCGCAACGTCAATAAAATCGGCTCGATTAAAGGCAAGCTCGAAGTGCTCGCGCCCGGCCGCGTCGAGACATTCGAATTCGTGGACATCGAGAAAGCGAAGAGCGCGGAACAACGTCGCGCGGCCGCCACCGTGACGCTCGACCAGGTCCGTCAAAACCAGGAGCTGTACGAAGTGCGGATGCGGATCAAATTCCAGGCCGCCGCCAATGCGCTCGAATCCCACCGCGATTGGATCTACCAAAACCCCGCTGTGCTCGTCAGCCCCGGCGGCGAGAAAATCGACAATGTCGGCATGGAGGCGACGTTGCAGGAGGAGGACCAAGTTGGCGTCAGTTACCAGTTCGTCGCGCCCGACGGCATCAAGGGCTTCAAATTCCGCTACACCACTCCAGTCTCGATCGTCAAATTCCCCGTCGAATACGAACTCAAGAACATCGAGTTGCCATGATGGCGCGAACGTTTGTCCAGACGGTCTTGCGGGCTGACGTCAGAGCGGCGAGCGGCGCCGTTTTCGCGGCCGCTTCTGCGGCTGTCGTTGCGTCTGCTGTTGCCGCTTCCGTTGCGGCTGCCGGAATGTTTGTCGGCGTGTGTGTCGGCGTGTGTGTCAACGCGAATGCGGCCACGGCGGCGCAACCGCCGGCGGAAAAAACTCCCGCCGCGAAGGAAGCCGCCGAAGCGAAGCCGCCGATGGTCGACACTCGGATCGCGGCGACGGTCGAGGGCCAGCCGATCACGGTGGGCGAGGTCTTGCGGGAGGTCGAGCGGGCTTTGGGAGGTCGGACGACGGGGGCGGACGCCGAGTTGATCCTGCGGGCCGAGGCGTTGGCGAAACTGGTGGACCGCCAATTGATTCTGCGGAATCTCGCCCGCACGAAGCTGGCCGCGTCCACGGCGGAAGTCGACTTGATGGTGTCGCGTTTGCAAGGCCGGCTGGAACCCCGGCGAATCACGCTGGCCCAACACCTCAACGCGCTCGGCCTGGACGAAGGCGCGTTGCGGCGGCAAATCGCGTGGCAAGTCAGCTGGGGTCGTTACCTCGAGCGGTATTTGACGGACGACAACCTGGCTCGGTATTTCGAGCGGCATGCCCGCGAATTCGACGGTTCACGGCTGAGGGTCGCCCACATTCTGTTCGCCGTCCCAACGCTTGATCCGCTGCCCAATTCGACGCCGGAACAGCGATGGTCGGCGAGCCACCAGGCGTTGGAACAGACGATCGCGGCCGCGAAGGCCGTACGCGGTGAGATTCAAGCTGGCCGAACGACTTTCGCCGACGCGGCGCGGAAGCATTCGATCGCGCCGACCGGCGTCGAGGGTGGCGACATCGGCTGGATTGGCCGTCGCGAACCGATGCCCGAGTCGTTTTCCCGGGCCGCGTTCGCATTGGAAAAGGGCGGCGTCAGCGAGCCTGTGGCGACCGCGTTCGGCGTGCATTTGATCCAGGTGATCGACATCATGCCTGGCGACAGGAAGTGGCAGGATGTGCGTGGCGAGGTCGAGTCGGAGGTCACCCGCTATCTGTTCGATTGGTTGGCGGAGAAGGAGCGGGCGAAGTCGGCGATCGAGTTCACTCGGGTCTTGCCGCACTTCCTGCCGGGCACTCGTAAGCTGGCGTTGGCGCCATGATTCACGCGTGGGACGAAGCGTCGTACAGGCTGCTGCGTCGTCGGCTGCTGGCATGGTTCCAGAAGCGCGCTCGCGACTTGCCGTGGCGGAAGACCCGCGATCCTTATCGCGTCTGGATCAGCGAGATCATGCTGCAGCAGACGCAGGTGGCGACGGTGATTCCGTACTATGAACGGTTCGTCGCGGCGTTTCCCGACGAGTCGTCGTTGGCGGCGGCTAGCGAGCAGGAGGTGCTGCGGCTGTGGGAGGGGCTGGGGTATTACCGACGAGCGCGGAATCTGCACGCGGCCGCGAAGAAGATTGTCGCCGAACATGGCGGGAAGTTTCCGCGGACGGTCGAGGCGGTGCGGAGTTTGCCGGGGATTGGCCGATACACGGCGAACGCCGTGCTCTCGATCGCGCTCGACCAGCGTCTGCCGATTTTGGAAGCCAACACGGTGCGGCTTCATAGCCGGTTGCTCGCCTATCGTGGCGTGCCGACGACGACGGCCGCGGCCAAACTGTTGTGGGAGTTCGCGGAGGCCGTGTTGCCCGCGAGCGAGCCGGGGCGGTTCAACCAGGCGCTGATGGAGCTTGGCAGTTTGGTGTGCGTCCCGAAAAGCCCGGCCTGCGACACGTGTCCGCTGGCCGAACTTTGCCCGACGCGGATCGGTGGACTGCAGGACCGAATCCCAGCGGCGGCGAAGAAGGTGCGGTACGAAGAGGTGACGGAAACCGCCGTGCTGGTGCGGGACGGAGCCCGGGTACTCGTTAGGCAGTGCGGGCCGGACGAACGCTGGGCCGGACTGTGGGACTTCCCGCGCCATGCGGACGCGACAGACGACGCGAGTCTCATCGAAGCGACGCGGCGGATGACCGGCGTCGAGATCCAGATTTTCCGGGAATTGGCCGTCGTCAAACATGGCGTTACGCGATACCGCATCACGCTGCGATGCTTGGAGGCGCGGGCGAGTTCGGTGCCGGACACGCTGCCGCCGTCCGTGCGGTGGGTGACGTCCGACGAGCTGCGGGCATTGCCGCTGAGCACGACTGGCCGAAAGCTTGCCGGCCACGCCTGACGGCGTCTCGAAGCTTACTTGCGACAGTGCTACACTGCGGACCAAGGGCGGGGTGCGGAAGTCTTTTCTTTGGCAGGCGCGGCGTCGCGCGAGGAGGTGTGTATGTCGGGTTGTTTTTCGCGGATTGGGCGACGTGGATCGCTGACAGCGGCCGCGGTGTCTGGAGCGGTGTCTGGAGCAGTGCGTAGAGCGATGCGTGGAGCGATGCGTGGAGCGTTGCTCGGCGCGGCGATTGGGCTATCGCTGTGGATGGTCTCGCCAGGACAAGCGTTCGCGCAATTCGAACATCTGGCGGGCCGCATCCCCGCTGACGCCAATGTCGCGGTCTTTGTGAATGGCGACGCGATTTTTTCCAGTCCGGTCGCGCAGCAGCAGGGCTGGGGCAAAAATCGGCAGAAAATGTACGAAGCGGGGATGGCGTTCCTTCCGCCGCAGGCCCAAACGGGGGTGCTCGCCGCCCACCTCGATCTGCAACTGATGCTGCCGCTGTGGGAGTTGTCGCTGTTCCAATTCGATCGGGAATTCAAAGCGGTCGACATCGCGGGCCACACCGGCGGCCAGCTCGACAAAATCCTCTCGACACCCGTAGTCGCCACGGGGCTCGATTCGTACATCGTGCCGTTCAACGACTCGGTCGTCGGCATGATGATGCCCGCCGACCGGCAGAAGGTGGGCCGCTGGATCCGTGATTACTCGTCCACCCGCACGCCCGCGTTGTCGCCGTATCTGGCGGAGGCGTACCACTTCGCCAACGAGCACAAAACGCCGGTGGTGATGGCGATCGACTTGCAGGATATCGTGTCTTACGAGCACGTCTTCAAGGCGCTCTCCGCTTCCGATTTGTCGAAGGGGATGACAGCCACGCAACTGGAAGACGCTTCGCAAGTGATCGGCAGTCTCCGCGGCCTGATGCTCGGGTTCACGGTCCGGGACAAGATTTACGGCAAGATCCGGGTCGATTTCGCCAAGGACGCCAAGCCGATCGAAAAGATCGGCAAGACGATCTTGCTGGCGGCGCTGGCGAAACACGGCGCGACGATCGACGAGTTCGAACAATGGGAACCGAAGGTCAACGGCAACCAATTCACGCTGGAGGGACCGTTCGACTACTCGGGCGCGCTCCGCATCAGCACGCTTTTGCACCGGCCGTCGACCATCGCGAAGTCGCAGATCGAGGAAACCACCACGCCGACTCCGCCTGTTCCCGCGGAAACCTTGGTCCGCGAAGCCTCCAAGACTTACTACTCGAAAGTGATCGCGCTGCTCCGCGACCTGAAGATCGATTCGCGGGAACTGAAGACTTGGGGCAATCTCGCGTTGTGGATGGAGAAGTACGCGAACCGAATCGATCAGTTGCCCGTGGTGAATGTCGATCCCGAACTGCTCGAATACGGCTCGAAGACTTCCGAGACCCTGCGCCAAGCGAGCTCGACGCTTCGCCGCGGCTTGGCCTCGGGCGGACAGGCCGCTCGGAATGTCCCCACACAGTACAAGAGCTATACCTACGGCGACGTCTACGGCTACACGTACCGCTGGGGGTTGTTCGGCGCGGGCTACATTCCCTACGGCTACGCCAACACCGTCACCGTGGTGGATAACGTGGAGACCGACAGACTCCGCTCGAAAGCCCGGTCGAACACCGTGAATCAAGCGGTCTCCGACGCCCGGCCGCTGGTCGAGGAACTGAGCCGCTTGTCGGGTGAGATCCGCAAGAAGATGTCGACGAAGTACAGCGTCGAGTTCTAACGGCCAGTCGAGTTCTCGCGGCCCGCGGAGGACTAGTGGGTCGCTGCTGACTAGCGGGTCTCCGAGCATTCGCGGCCTGTGGGCGGTTCGTGTTCGGGGCGGCATCTTTGGAATCGGGGCGGGCATCCGTCCTTGTCGACGGCCGGGGGGAGGGTTACGTTTACCGCCTGCGTCGGTACCCGATTCCCAACCCCGCTGCGATTAGGCCCGCCATGAGTCCCGAATTGCTCGCGAAACTCGCCAAATACGACACGCCGACGATCTGCAACGTCATCGAGCTGTTCAATGTTCGTCCGCGGAATCGCGGCTACATGGACGCTCGTGTGAAGGCGAACTTCCCCGAGTTCGCGCCGGTGGTCGGGTTCGCCTCGACAGCCTGCTTCCGGTCGGACGCTCCGCCCGCTGGCGGCGACGCGTACGGCAGCATCCAAAAGCAGCTTGACCAGTTCGCTCAACTGCCGGGGCCGGCGATGGTGGTCTTCCAAGATTTGGATGATCCGCCCGTGTCGGCTGTGTTCGGCGAAGTGATGTGCGCCACCTACCAAGCGTTTGGCTCGGTGGGGTTGGTCACGAGCGGCGCGGGACGCGACTTGGAACAAGTGCGGGCCCTCAAGTATCCGGTGTTCACCGGTTCCACAATCTGCTCGCACGGCTATTGCCACATGCTGCACCTGGGCTTGCCGGTGCGGGTCGGCGGGCTGATGGTCTATCAAGGCGATTTGCTGCACGCCGACGCCAACGGCGTCACCAACATTCCGATCGATCTGGCGAAGGATGTGGCCGATGTCGCGGACGAGTTCGTGGCGGCCGAATCGATCATGTTGGACTACGTGAAAGCTCCGGGCGAGAAGTCGCGGGCCAAGTACGATGAACTCCGGAAGGAGTTCCAAGCCGTGGTCAAGAAGCTGACCGATCGGGTCGCCAAGAAGTAAGGCTTTGGGGCCGAGTGGTCCCGAGCTGGTTAATCAAGTCGAGTGGCAATCAAGCTGAATAAGTAGTGAGAATCGTCATGGCAGTCACCGCCGAATCGATGGTCGCTTGGACGCGTGCTTTGTTGGGAGTCGACGGGTTTCCCGAGCTGTCGTTGGAGCAGTATCTCGCCGACATCCCGACGCTCGAATCGCTTGGCGATCTCCCGGCCGGCACGGTGGTCTTGATTCGAGGCGACCTGGATTGCAAGCCCGGCGCGGCGGTGGGCCAGGGCGACATTCGGCTTCGGAGCATGGTGGAAACGCTGGAATTCGGCCGCCAACGCGGCTGGAAACAGGTGCTGTTTGGACATATTGGCCGCGATCCGGCCGCGACGCTCGACAAGGTCGCCAAACGGCTCGGCGAAATCCTCGGCGCCGCGGTTCCCGTGGTGAACGATTGGCTCGATCCGGCGACCAACTCGATCCGCAGCGCCGCCGCCGACCAGATCAAATCGGCGGCCAACGGCAGCGTGGTGATGTTGCAAAACTTCCGGGCCTACGACATCGAACGCGTGCTGTGGAAGGCGAAAGAAGAAGAATTGGCGGGCCTGTCGAGCGGCCTGGCGGCGGCCTCCAACGCCTTTGCCGACCAACTGGGCGCGGTCTACGTCAACGAGGCGTTCTCCGCCGGCAGTCTGGACACTTCGGGAACGGTGCTCCCGTCGTCCATGAAACGGGTGGCGCTAGGGAAGTACGTCCGCGATCAGTTCTCCGGCCCGATGCTCCGCTGCCTGAAAGCCCAGCTCGTCGTCTTCAGCGGCTTGAAGGCCGATAAGCTCGACGACATGGAGGCGATCATCCGGCGCGGCCATGTGAAGAAGTTGTTCGTCGCCGGCTCGCTCGCCATGTCCCTGAAGAAGGCCGACGCCCAACTGGCGGGCGGCGATTTCCATATCGGGATGGCCGAAGATCCGGCGCTCAGCAAGGAACCTTTCCACGTTCCCGCCAAACGGCTCGAACAGGCGAAGCGGTTGCTCGTGGAAGGCCGCAAGGCGGGAATTGAATTCGTCCTGCCGTGCGACTTCACACTGCTCGATGGCACTGTTTCCGACACCGTCGGTCCGGGCAAGGCGCAAGGCGACATCGGCCCGCGGACGAACGAGCTGTTCGCGCGGAAGATCGACGAATTCATCGCTCAGCATCGCGCGGGCGTGAACGGTCCGACGAGCGTCGCGTTCCACAACGGCGTGTTCGGGAAATTCGAGGAGAAGCCGTTTGAGCGTGGAACGGCGACGTTCGTGCCCGAGTTCAAAAAGATGCGGGACGCCGGCGTCGAGGTCTACGTGGGCGGCGGCGAGGGTGGAACGGCGCTCGAACAATTCGGCCAGCCCAACTGGGTGACGCACTGCTTCACCGCCGGCGGCACCGTGCTCAACGCGCTCGGCAGCGACCCGGTCCCGTACCTTGTCGCGCTGCGAATGGCCGCTCGGAGTTAACGACTGGGGCCTCCGCTTCGTGCGATACTTCCGCTCGATGATCGAGTGGGCCCGAAATCCTCTATCGAACTTAATACCGTTCAATACTCCGTAAACACCAGTGGAATATAAGGTTGTGTCACGGTTTCGTGGGGCGGTCGGAACCCGATCGGCAGCATTGCTACGGCACGTTTTCACGGGCGGTCAATCATTGCCGATCCTTTGGCCGTAGGCCAAACTCACCGTAGCCTAGGGCAACGCCCTAGGATGCGTGTCCGACCCATCACAATTGGTTGGCTGAAAGCCAACCTCACCTCAACCGCTGGAGGGAATTGGCTTGGCCAAAGTCAGGAAACTGCTGCCAATAGGGCTCTTCCAGAACGCCACGTTCGGTTGAGATTGGCCTTCAGCCAACCAAAGCGAGGTGTTCGGGGGAAAGGCGGTGATTTGGGGTGTACTGGCCATCTCCACCTGGGGCGTTGCCCCAGACTACGTTTAAGTTGGCCTTCGGCCAACATCCTTATCTTAAACCGCCTTTCCGGAGTGCGGCCTGGGAAAAGGTGTCAGGACTCTTTTTTAGGTCTTCCGCGTGGGCGAGAGGGTCGACTGGAGGTTCAGGTGCCGCGCGATTGCCCGCACCCACTTCCCGTTTCCAAAGGGAGAGCCTCGGTTGACGCTGGTGCGAACGGCCTTGAGTTCCGCGGCGGTCAGCCGCTTGTTGACCCGCTCGGCCCATCGCGGTGAGCGGGCGATGGGCCACGCGGAGAGCAGGCGCGGTCCTGCTCGGGGGCTTCGTAGTCCTCCGCTGATACCTTTTCTTCTCTGAGTAAGCTTTTGATGAGGATTGCAAACGTAGAACGGGCCTCCAGGCCCGTTCACAGATCGGTCGGACCTGGGAGACCCGACCTACATTACCCACCGCAAGAAGTTGCTCATGCCTTTCTCCGAGCAAGCTCTTGATGAGGATTGCAAACGTAGAACGGGCCTCCAGGCCCGTTCACAGATCGGTCGGGCCTGGAGACCCGACCTACATTACCGCAGTCGTTCTTCGCGTGTGCGCAAGCGAAATCCACCGCTAGAAGTTGCTCATGCCTCCATCTTCCGTAGGCTCCAGCACAAAATGCCAGTGATTGGGCATTAACTGGTAAGCCAGAATCCGGCAGGCATGCCGCTCCGGTCCCGCGGCGAGGATCTGCTCGAAGGCATCGTAGTCCTCCGGTTTGTGGAAAATGGTCGACCGGGCATTGCCTCGGTTCAAGGAGCGATAAATCCCACCCGCTTCGTCGGCACGTTTTGGCCTTCCCATCTTGGCGTCTTGTCCGAGCTCAACTCCCCAGAAAAGAGTCCTGACACCTTTTCCTCTCCGTCTTGGACGGCGTAAAGTGGAACGATGGACAAACAACGAATCGCTACGAACAAGCGAGGATCACGATCATGTCCCTGACGATTACTGTAGCCGAGAGGAGCGGTCAGCCTTCAGCGATCAGCGATCAGCCAGAAGGGAGCAATCAGCAATCAGCGATCAGCGTAAAAAGAGAGGTGACTGTTGATAACTGTCTGCTGACCGCTGACCGCTGACTGCTTACCATAAACATTAGGAGCTACTTTATGCCACTTACAATTACAGTCCCCGAGCCGCTGGCGGAAAAGTTGCAATCGCGAGCGCAAGCCGAGAATCTGCCAGTCGATGAACTCGCTTCGCGACTGCTGGAATCCGGAATGCAACGTCCCCTCGTGCCTCAACCGTGGAGAGCCACCAATCAGCGTCGCGTCGCGTTGATCGACAAGCAGTTCAGTGGTGGCTTGAGCGATCAAGAACAAGCGGAACTCCAACGCTTGCAGGAACTAGCCGACCAACAACTTGAAGAACTGGATGCCTTAATGCTCACGGACGTGGGCCGCATGGAAGCCAAAGTCGCCGAGATTCGAAAGACGCCTCGATGAACCTGAACGATGTCTTGGCATATCCCGCCGACAGTCACGAGCGCCGCCATGGACCTCTGGGTTACGTGGACTACAAGTCCTACAAGCCTTGGCTGCGCGACGAGTTCACCTTCCGTTGTGTCTATTGTCTGTGGCGCGAAGCTTGGTGCGCGGATGGCGATAGTTCGTTCGGCGTCGACCATGTTCGCCCGCGTGCATTGCACCCCGAGCAGAGTTGCGACTACGACAATTTGGTCTACGCGTGTTGTCGCTGCAATTCCGTCAAACAGGACGTCTTGCTTCCCATTGACGCTTGTGCGGAAGCCTGGGGTCGTCATCTGGACAGCCTTCCTGACGGAACGGTGCGTGGCATCACTCAGGCAGGAGAGCAAACAATCGCGATCTGCCGCCTCAATCGGCCTGCCCTGGTCCAGGCGCGTCGCCGAATGCTCCAAGTACTGCAAGAACTTGCGGCACTCGGAAGCGAAGCCGGCACGTCATTGCTGCATGAGTACCTGACTTTTCCGGCCAACCTTCCCATGTTGTCCAAGCTTCATCCGCCAGAAGGCAATGCACGGCCAGACGGAATCGCCGCTAGTTACTTCGAGCAACGAAGACGTGGTGAATTGCCACAAACCTACTGAGGTGCTGACCACTGACCGCTGTCCTTGAGGCTTTGTTTGCCATTGCCGTCGGCAATGTTTAGCGGAATCGACTGGGCAGCACGCAGCCATTGATCCCGAGCTTGTCGATTCGAACCGCTGAGGGATTTTGCGATCTGATACGAGAATGCCACGGAGGCACTCGATAGTCGATAAACGTCAAGTCGTTCATGATCGAACGTCGGTTCTGTCATCACGATCCTGTCGAGTACGAGTACGAGTACGAGTACCGTTGCACTGAGTACGAGTACGACTGCCCTGACGAACGCCGCCGATCAGCAGCTCGCGAACTTGGAAGAACCACACCGCTGGATTTTATCGCGAGTCCGCTGCATCGCTTGGTTAGGCCCGCCCGCGCCAGGCTGAGGGATCGCGTCCCCCAAACATGACGGCGAGGACGACAATCAGGTCGCCTTCAAGCAGGAAGTGAATGACGTATGGAAAACGTGACAGGCGAACAGATCGCACGCCGTCCGCATCAGCGGCCACCCAGTCGGGATTTCGTTGAATCCTCGCGAGGCCCTTCGAGCACTCCATAGCGAATACAGCGCCCAAGCCAGGCGATCGCTCTACATACCAGCGGCGACCAGCATCGAGATCGGACGCGAACTCAGGCTGAAACCGAAGCGAGAACCTCATCCCACATCGCGAAGCCGGTCGAGAACGTCTTCCCATGTGAGAAGCTGTTCGGGGGATTGCCGATAAGCAGCGATCCTGCGTTTAAGCTCCGAGCGCTGATCTGGGGAAATCTCGATGGGAGCATCATGCGGGATGCTGTCCCATAGGGATTCGACAACCCGGAGCCGATCGGTGACGGGCAAGGCCGTAAGTTCGGCGAGAGCTTGGTCGATGTCGATCATGGAAGCACGCTACCACAATGGCCTAACTATGTAATTCTGCCGCCGGAAAACGGCCTTCGTAATTAGTTACGATGGCGACTCCGGCGGCATAACGCGCAATCGAATCATGGACCATCTTATGGCTGAAGTGGTGGAAATTCAATCATTTGCGGCCGTTCGTCCGGATCGACCCTGTGGCATTATTTGAGCGGCATA
>JBIKVL010000781.1:0-3093 GCA_044356875.1 Pirellulaceae bacterium
ACGGCACCCTGCCGGGCCACGTCGAGCGCGGCGAGGAACGGTTCCTCATTGAATGGGATCGGGAATCGAACCGAGTGTTTTACGACATCCTAGCTTTTTCGCGACCCAATCACATTCTTACGCGGATCGGCTACCCGCTCGTGCGTCTCCATCAAAAGCGGTTTGGGCGCGGTTCAGCGTCCGCCATGTACCGAGCGATTCATGCGGACGCTAGGATACCCGCCATCCTGCAAAGCACATCTCGTTAAACACGTTGGTATCACACCATGATCCACCTGCCGCCCAGTGTCACGGTTTCGCTACTCCTTGGCGTGGTGCTGATGGAACCGGGGAAGATCGAAACATTGTTCAGTTTCGGCGGGAATGACGCCGCGAAAGAATGGCAGGCGGTCAACGACGGTGTCATGGGGGGCGTTTCGGACGGCCGTTTCAAGGTCACTGATCAAAAAACGCTCGAATTCTTCGGCACGCTATCGCTCGAAAATAACGGCGGCTTCGCGTCTGTCCGCTCGCGGTCGAAAAAACTCAGCCTCCAATCCGGAGACGTTTTGGTGGCGAAGATCCGCGGCGACGGCCGCGAGTACTCCCTCAATCTGTATCTCAATCGGCCGTTGATCGCGTTTTCGTATCGAGCGACCGTGCGAACGAAGAAGGACGAGTGGCTGGAGGTGAAAGTGCCGCTCGATCAATTCGAGGCGACGTCGTTCGGCCGAGTGATGCGAAACGCGGGACAGGTGAAACCGACGGAGGTGAACTCCGTCGGCTTCATGCTCAGTGACAAGAAACCCGGTTCGTTCAAGCTCGAAATCGAATCGATCGCCGTCGAGCGACCCGCGAAGTAAGCGAGCGTCGATCCTAGCTACCGTCCAAGTGAGCATGCATCGAAATGAGCGATCGTCGAAGTGACCGATCAGCGAAGTGATCGAGCGGCCGAGTGTGACCGCTCAAATTCGTCCTTGGGATTTCGGACCGATCGCTTCCGCAGCGGAGACAGCAATTACCGAGCGATCAGCCACTGGCCTTGCGGCCCTCACGGCGCCGATCAGCTTCCTTGAGCGTGATCTTGCGGAGTCGCAGTTGGTTCGGCGTGACTTCGACGTACTCGTCGTCTTCGATGTACTCGAGCGCCATTTCCAGCGACATTTTACGTGGCGGACGCAGGAGGATGTTTTCGTCGCTGCCGGTCGCCCGCATGTTGGTGAGCTTCTTTTCCCGAGTGGGATTCACGACGAGATCGTTGTCGCGGCTGTTTTCGCCAACGATCATCCCTTCGTAAACCTCGTCGCCGGGCGCGACGAACAGGTCGCTGCGTTCTTGGAGCGTATTCAACGCAAACGCGTTCACGCGGCCTTGGACCATGGAAACCAGCGCTCCGTTGGGGCGACGGGGGATGTCGCCTTGGACAGCGCGGTACCCTTCGAAACGATGGTGGATGACCGCGGTTCCTTGGGTGGCGTTGAGCATTCGAGTGCGGAGTCCAATGAGTCCGCGGGCCGGAATGCTAAAGCTTACGTGCGTGAAGTCGCCACGGGGATCCATATGAACCAGTTCGCCGCGTCTTTCGCCCACCAATTCCATCACGGGCCCAAGCTTGTCCGACGGAACTTCCACCACGAGCGACTCGTAAGGTTCCTCCTTGCCATGCTCGGTTTCATGGAGGATCACTTTCGGCTTGCCGACCGAAAGCTCATAGCCTTCGCGACGCATCGTTTCAATGAGGACTGCCAGGTGCAACACGCCGCGGCCTGAAACCGCGAACGCCTCGCTGCCCTCGATCGGACGGACCCGCAGCGCGACGTTGCGTTCGAGTTCCCGCATCAAACGTTCGCGTACTTGCCGCGTCGTGACGTATTTGCCATCTCGGCCGGCGAACGGCGACGAGTTGATCGTGAAGACCATTTCGAGCGTCGGTTCGTCGACAGTCAACCGCTCCATCGCCCGAGGGGCGGCGGCATCGCAGATCGTGTCGCCGATCTCGATCTCGGGCAGGCCGACGACCGCGACGACATCGCCCGCTTGGGCCTCGCGCACTTCGACTCGTCCCAGCTTGTCAAACGTGAACAACTGGCTGACTTTGCCCGCGATGGTCCGGCCGCCCGCTTTCATCTGCACGACCGACTGCCCCGCGCGGATCGTGCCAGCGGAGACTCGCCCGATCGCGATCCGCCCGATGAACTCGGACCAGTCGAGCGTCGTCACCAGCATTTGCAGCGGCGAGTCGAGTTCGACATCCGGTCCGGGAACAACATCCAGGACGAGGTCGAGCAGTGGATGGATCGAGTCGGTGCGAACGGCCGGATCGGCGGTCGCGAACCCTTCCCGCGAACTCGAGAACATGTGCGGGAACTCGGTCAGCGTGTGGTTCGTGTCGAGCTCCATGAGGAGCAGCAAGGCCTGATCGAGGACTTCTTGCGGGCGGGCGTCGGGGCGGTCGATCTTGTTCACGACGACGATCGGCTTGAGTCCGCACTCGAGCGCCTTGCGGAGCACGAACCGGGTCTGGGGCAGAGGTCCTTCGGCCGCGTCGACGAGCAGGATGGCGCCATCGGCCATCCGCACCACCCGCTCGACCTCGCCGCCAAAGTCGGCGTGGCCCGGCGTGTCGATGATGTTGATTTTCACGCCCTTGTAGCCGAGCGCGATATTCTTGGCCAGGATCGTGATGCCCCGCTGCCGCTCGAGTTCGTTCGAGTCCAGGATGCACTCGCCTTGCAGCTGGCTATCACGGAACTGTCCACACTGGCGAAGGAAGCAGTCGACAAGCGTGGTTTTGCCGTGGTCGACGTGGGCGATAATGACAATGTTACGCAGGTCGTTCCGTCGCATGGTGAGGGCAGGGCGTCCATTGAAAGTCTCGAACAGCGCTCCGCCGACGGCCGACCGAACGCTTTGCGGTCGGATCGTATCAAATGTTGACGCCCTTGGGCAGACGGCGAGCTGTGGTAGTTGAGCGGGCAGGTTTCGGGTTTCAGGTATTCCGCCTTCCGCCTTCCGCCTTCCGCCTTCCGCCTTCCGCCTTCCGCCTTCCGCCTTCCGCCTTCCGCCTTCAGCCTTCAGCCTTCAGCCTTCAGCCTTCCGCCCTCAGCCTTCAGC
>JBIKVL010000780.1:0-3093 GCA_044356875.1 Pirellulaceae bacterium
GACGCGCGACGTGTTGCTAGCCTGTCCGGTTGTTGCCCCCGAGTTTTACCGCGATCGAGCGGTTGCCGTTATGGATCATACCGCTCTCCTGGGAACCGCCGCCGTGATCGGGTTCCTCCACACCTTGCTCGGACCCGACCACTACCTGCCGTTCGTGGCGATGGCGCGCATCGGCCGCTGGTCCACCCGCAAGACGCTCGTCGTGACCGTGCTCTGCGGGTTGGCGCACGTCGCCAGTTCCGTGCTGCTTGGCGCCGTCGGCATCGCGGGCGGCGTCGTGCTGCTGCGGCTCGAGGAACTCGAAAGCCATCGGGCCGAATTGGCAGGCTGGCTGCTGCTGGGTTTCGGCGTCGCTTACCTGGTGTGGGGGCTGCTACACGCCTTCCGCGGCCTGCCACACACCCACCTCCACACCCATATCGACGGCACTGTGCATCAGCACGAACATGTCCACGACGGCGAACACCTGCACGCGCACGTGCCGGTGTCGAGTAGCTCGAGCGTCGGCCACGGCGCGGAGACGACCTCGATGCCACCGTCGAACGCCAGCGGCATGACGCCCTGGGTGCTGTTCACCATCTTTCTGTTCGGTCCGTGCGAGCCGCTAATTCCGGTACTGATGTACCCCGCGTCGCAGGCGAACGTTGGCTTGGTAGTGCTCGTAGCGGCCGTCTTCACCCTTGTCACTGTCGGCACGATGACAGTCGCCGTCATGGCGATGCTCCACGGCGTTTCCCGCTTCTCGCTCGGATCGTGGCAACGCTTCGGCCACGCGCTGGCGGGCCTTGCCGTCACCGGCTGCGGGCTGGCGGTCAAGATCGGTCTGTGACCTCCAACCTCCAACCTCCAACCTCTAGTGGCTATGTCCGGGGCCATGCACGTGGCCATGCGAAATCTCTTCGGGCGTGGCTTCGCGGATGTCGCGGACGGTGATCTGGAAGCAGAGCGTAATCCCGGCCAGTTCGTGGTTCGCGTCCAGAGTGACAACGTCGCCCTCGATGTCGATGATGGTCACGATCTGCGGTCCCAGGTTCGTCTTCACGCGGAACCGCATGCCGAGTTCCAGTTCTTGGTCTTGGCCGAAGTCGCGTCGCGAGACGCGTTGCGTCAATTTGGGATTGTGTTCCCCATACCCATCGGCCGGCGGAACCACGACCGCGAACGCTTCGCCGACTCGACGCCCTTCCAGCGCCCTTTCCAAGCCCGGGACGATCCCGCCGACCCCGTGCAGGTATTCGAGCGGCGCGCCTGGCTCCGACGCGTCAATCAATTCGCCCGCCTCGTCCCGTAGCTGGTAATCGATCGACACAACACGATTCAATGCGACCTGCATGTCCAGTATCCCGGTTGAGAGTTGCTCGAAGAAAGTCGGCCGGATTCTAGCAGCCGTCGGCATGTCTGCGAATGTCCGCCGCAAAACGGCCCTTCATTGGCCAATTGGCAGTCGTTCGCCGCGCGTGTACGGTGACGTGGTTTTGACAGGAAGGGAACACCGCTCGGAAGGATCTAACCATGACCACTAAACCCGAATGCGAACTCTCTTTGCGCGACCGCCTCGCGCGACTCACCTTTCCCATGGCTTGCCGCATGCTGGGACCACGCGGTCCCAAGCTGATCCAACAAGGCGGCGCCCACCATGTCGACGTGCCGTCGCAGGTCTATTTCCAGGGAGACCTGTTCCGTCTGCGGCTGCCGGCGGAGAAAGGCAAGCCGGTCGTGGTGACGATCACGGTGCGGGCCGACCGCCCGAACCGCATGCTTTACAACTGCACCGTCTGCGTCGGTCCCTGCCATCACGTTGGCACGGCGCTATCCGTGATCCTCGAAGAGAAAGTGCAGCTCGGACTCGCCGCCCCGCCGCCCGAGACGAACGGAAAGGTGGAATTGTCCGACGAACAGCTGTGCGCCCAGGCGCTGGCGGAACGCGATGACCGGGCCCAGTCCGAGAAGATGCAAACCAAGTCGCTCAATCCGAGCCGACCGTGGACCGATTATCTGGTGACCAGCCAGCTTTCGGGCAAAACCTATCGCGTCGCGTTGCGGGGCGCCGAACGCGGCGAATCGTACTGCTCCTGCCCCGACTTCCGCAAAAACACGCTCGGCACCTGCAAGCACATCCTGCACACGCTGCGCAAGGTCCGCCGCCGTTTCAACGACACGCAAATGTCCACGCCGTACCGCCAAACGCAGCTCGCGTTGCATTTGTCCTACGGCGAAACCCTTTCGCTCCGGTTGCTCGTGCCCGACGAACTGTCCACCGCCGCCGCCAAGATCGTCGCGCCGCTCCGCGACCGGCCGATCGACGATGTGCCGGACCTGATGCGGCGGATCGGCCGCTTGGAAGCGATGGGCGAAGACGTGCTGGTATACCCGGACGCCGAGGAATACCTCCAACAGCGGCTCTTCCAGGAGCGCATCGGCGGCTTGGTCGCCGACATCCGCCGCGACCCGGCCAGCCATCCGCTGCGCCGCGAGCTGCTGCGGGAGGAGCTGCTTCCGTATCAGTTGGATGGAATCGCGTTCGCGGTCGGGGCTGGCCGCACGATCCTCGCCGACGAAATGGGGCTCGGCAAAACCATCCAGGCGATCGGCGTCGCCGAAATGCTCGCCCGCGAAGCCGGGATCCGCAAAGTGCTCATCGTCACCCCCGCTTCGCTCAAGTCGCAGTGGCGGGGTGAAATCCGACGCTTTTGCGGCCGCGAAGCGCTGCTCGTCAACGGTTCCGCCAAGGAACGCACGGAACAGTATCGCAATGACAGTTTCTATACGGTCTGCAATTACGAACAGGTCATTCGCGACATCGTGGCCGTCGAGCGGGTCGCATGGGATTTAATTATCCTCGACGAAGGCCAGCGCATTAAGAATTGGGAAACCAAGACCAGCGGCGTCATCAAAGGATTGCACTCGACCTTCGCCTTGGTGCTGTCCGGCACGCCGCTGGAAAACCGCTTGGACGAGCTATTCTCGGTGGTCGAATTCATCGACGACCGGCGGCTCGGGCCCGCCTTCCGCTTCTTCCCCCGCCATCAATTGCGCGACGCCGATGGCAAAATGTTCGGTTACCAGCGGTTGGACGAGCTTCGCGAACGTTTG
>JBIKVL010000783.1:0-3092 GCA_044356875.1 Pirellulaceae bacterium
CCAGCGCCCGGTTCATCAGCCGGGTCAGCGCCAGCGCCCGGTTCATCAGCCGGGTCAGCGCCAGCGCCCGGTTCATCAGCCGGGTCAGCGCCAGCGCCCGGTTCATCCGCCGGGTCAGCGCTAACTACCCCGCCACCTTCACTTTCAGACGCTCCTCGACCGCCCTGTTTCCTGCCATCCCGAAACTTGCTCTCGTCCACACGGTGAATTCTCGATACTATCTTGTAGGAACTGCGGGTCGGAGGGCTGTTGCCCCGACACCGAGGCATAGAACCGCGTTGGCGGGCGGCGGTGCTGCGTCTTCGCTCGAAACGGGAAAGGATTCCCATGCGTCATCGAAAAATCGCAGCGTTGATTTCGGCGAGCGTGTTACTCGGCAGCGTCGGCGTTTTCGCCAGCGCAACGGGGTGTCGCAGCCATCAATACGCCCGAGTCATCAAACCGGGCGAATCCGAGATGGTCGGCTCGCACAAAGCGGGCGGCGAAACATTCCGGCCGCTCGTTGACCAAACTGTCGCCGCGTTGCTCGCACGCCACGAGGAGATGCCCAACACCCAGTTCACTTCGGCGGGCGGCCCCGAGGCGGTGGCGCCGGGCAAAATCAGCATTTGCTTCGTCGGCGTCGAGAACAAGACGTCCGAGGAAATCGGCGATTTCAAAGATCAAATCTTCGAGATGATCGACTCGAAACTACTCGAGTCCACCCGCTTCCGCCCAATCAGCCGACGCTACGTCCAGGCGGGCCTTGAAGACCTGCGATTGCGTCCCGACCAACTGTTTCTGCCCAACCACATGCAGTCGTTCGTGCAGGTGTTGCAGCAACAGGGCCAGCCGTTCGACTATCTGCTGTTCGCCCGCTTGACCTCGGGCACCACGAGGGAAAACAAGGACTACCAACGCGACTACTTGCTGACGTTGGAACTGGTCGATATCCGCACCGGCGAGCAAGACAAGCAGTCGCAGATGATCAGCAAGGGGTACCACCACTCCTGGACGAGCCGGGCGATGTCGCAGATGTGGCCGTGGAGCAAATAGCCGTGAGGGCCAGCCAAGCACCCGTGGTGACCGGCCGCTCGACGGCGGCGGCCGTGCTGGTGGTATGCCTCGCGGCGGCGACTGTCTGTTTGACCGGCTGTTCCACCTACGCCCACCGCGTCGCGAAAGTCCGCGACGCGTTTTACCAGGGCAATCTGCCAACGGCCGCCAAACTTGTCGACGAAAGCTTGGCTCGGGGCGGCGGCGAAGCCGACGTGCTCCGGCTCGAAAGCGCCATGATTCAGCTCGCCGCTGGCCGCCCACGCGAGGCCGAACAATCGCTTAGGCTCGTCCGCGACCGTTTCGACCACCTGGAACAGTCCAGTCTCGCCGAGACCGCGCTCGCGACGCTCACCGACGATAAACGTCGCGCCTACGCCGGCGAAGATTACGAAAAGGTGCTCATCCGCGCCCTGCTCGCGGTTTCCAACCTCATGCATGACGGCTCCGACGCGGAAGCCTACAGCTTGCAAACGATCGAGGCCCAGGAGCGGATTATCCAAGCCGGCGCCGATCGTCGTGGTGACAACCCTAAGCTCGGCTACCAACGGGTCGCGCTCGCCCCCTACCTCCGCGGCGTGCTCCGTGAGGAAACCCACCTCGATTACGACGACGCCGCGCGGTCGTTCGCTTCCGTCGTCAGTTGGCGGCCAGAATTCCTCGCGGGAAAGCTCGACGTCGAACGCGCCGCTCACGGACACCACTCGGAGCCAGGCAATGGCGTCCTTTACCTGATCGCGTTGACCGGCCGGGGCCCGTTCAAGGAAGAGTCCGCCGAGGTGCCGACGACCGCGGCGCTGTTTGTCGCCGGCGAAATCGTCAGCGCGGTCGGCAAACAAACCGTGCCTCCCAATATCGCTCCCGTGAAAGTGCCGCGAGTCCGCAGCCGCGCGAACCCGGTGCAAGGTGTCGCTGTAGCGGTCAACGGCCAGCCGCGAGGTGTCACCGAGACGCTCACCGATGTTTCGCTGATGGCCCGCCAACAATGCGACGCGCTGTTGACACGAACCGTCGCCCGCGCCGTCGCCCGCCGCGTCGTCAAAATGGGCGTCGTCTACACAGGCAAGGAAGCCGCCGGGCTGGCGAAAAACGATGTCGCCAACCTCGCCTTCGATGTCGCCGGCATCGCTTGGCAAGCCACCGAATCGGCCGACACCCGTTGCTGGGGCCTGTTGCCCGACAAGATTCAAGTGCTGCGGGTCGAACTGCCCGAAGGCGACCACGAACTGAGCCTCGCCGCCGTTTCCACCGCGCGCCGCCCGCTCGGTCCATCCGCCCGCCAACGCGTCCGCATCGACAACGGCCGCAACACTTACGCCCTGGCGATGTTCCCTGGCGACAAGCTCGTCGGCCAAGTGCTCGTCAGCAACGGACCGGCTCCCCGCTAAGGGGCGACCGAAAAATAACTTCCCTCACGGAATGTCGAATAAAACGGATCTCGCGTCTAGCCTGTCCCGCGTCGTAGCTAGTAGCGCCCGTACTTGCATTGTGGCCGGTCCACCACGGCAGCGCTCCCAGGGCGGCGCGTCGCGGATCCGCCGCGACGCTTTGCCCAGGGCTAATTTGTCCTTGCCCCTTCGGGGCGTTAGGACGATCGCACCGCGTGGGCCGGGCGCCGAAGGGGCCGCAGTGCCCACGGGACACGCTGCGAACAAGACTCGCTGCCTACGGCGTTGCACGCAACATTCTCGGCGTCGCCGCACCGGTTAGCACGAATCGCCTTCGACCAGTGCTACTGTGGATGCAAGAGGTTGGTTTCATTCGCGGCTTTTCTCTTGGGAAGTTATTTTTCGGTCGCCCCTAACTGGCGTTGACTTTCGAAACGCAGCAGGCCAAGTCAGTGCGCCAGAAGCTCGTGGGATTGCCACTAGGACTTCGTCGCGAAGTGCCAACGGTGTTGGGTTCGTTTTCAACGACCTTGCGGAGGCGGTGGATTCTTGCCGGAGTCCGGGCGTGAATGCTTTCGCTTCGAGGTCGGTTTCGACTGTGAATGCGGCTCGTTCTTCGGTTTTGAACTTGGTTTTGAACTGGGCTTCGAACTTGGTTTCTGCCCTGCT
>JBIKVL010000782.1:0-3092 GCA_044356875.1 Pirellulaceae bacterium
GGCTGGGTTGGACTCGATCCAACCTCGGGGCTCTTCGCCGCCGAGGGGCATTTGCCGTTGGCGGCGACGCCCGATCCGACATCGGCGGCGCCAGTGACGGGGGCAATCGACCCGTGCGAAGTGAAGTTCGATGTGACGATGAAGGTCGAGCGGGTCCATGAGGATCCGCGGGTCACGAAGCCTTACACCGAAGAGCAATGGCAGCGGGTCGAGTCGTTAGGGCGGGAGGTCGACGTTCATCTCGAGCGGCTCGACGCGCGGCTGACCATGGGCGGCGAGCCGACGTTTGTGTCGATCGACGATATGGATGGGGCCGAATGGAACACGGCGGCGATGGGGCCGCGCAAGCGGCAGTTGGCGGGCGATCTGTTCCGGCGGTTGGCGAAGCGGTTCGCGAAGGGACCGCTGTTGCATTTCGGCCAGGGAAAATGGTACCCCGGCGAATCGCTGCCCCGATGGGCGCTGGGCTGTTATTGGCGGAAGGACGGCGAGCCGATTTGGCATGATCCCCAGTGGATCGCGGAGGACCGAGCGGGTTACGGTTTCGGCGAAGCCGAGGCCAAACAGTTCATCCGGGCGCTGGCCGAACGCCTAAAAGTCTCGCCCGATTTCGCGATTCCGGCCTACGAGGATGTCTGGTATTACCTATGGAAGGAGCGACGCCTGCCGGTGAATGTCGATCCGTTGCAATCACGCTTGGGCGAACGCGAGGAGCGTGAACGGTTGGCGAAAGTGTTCGAACGCGGCTTGCAATCGATCGTCGGTTTCACGTTGCCGTTGCGGGCTGAAAGTCATTTCGCAGCGGGTTCGGCGGCGGCCAGTGCCGCAGCCAATGCGGAAGTGGAAGAGATCGAGTGGCGGAGCGGTCCGTGGTTCTTCCGGCAGGAACACATGTTCTTGATCCCGGGCGACTCGCCGATGGGGCTCCGCTTGCCGCTCGATTCCATCCCATGGGTCGCTGAACGCGACATCCAACATATTCATGAGCTCGACCCATTCGCGGAACGCGGCGTGTTGCCCGCGTACGATCGACGGCAACGGCAGGTCGAGAATGGGCGGTTGCGATCGATGGCGTGGGGACGGTCCGGAGTGGCCGCACGCGAGCGTCATTTGATCCATCAGGTGGCTGGTCTGCCCGAGTGGACCGCCGAGGGATTGAACGCCGACCCCGCCCTACCGGACGGCGTGAACTTGGACGCCTACTTCCCCAACGGGCGTGGCCCCGGCAACGGAAACGGCCCTTCGCGCGGGCAAGGCGGGCCTGGCGGCGGCAATGGCGTTGCGGGCGGCAATGGCGCTGCGGGCGGCAATGGCTCTGCGGGCGGCAATGGCTCGGTTCGGTCGCGCGGGACTGCGGGTGCTGGGACAGCGGGCGCTGGCATGGCGTCGCAGGCGCTGCCGGCCCCGGGCGAGTCGGCGGCGGGAATTGTTCGCACGGCGTTGTGCGTGCAGGCGCGGGATGGCGTGCTGAATGTGTTCATGCCGCCGTTGAGCCGGCTGGAAGAGTATTTGGATTTAGTGTCGGCGGTCGAGGCTACCGCAGCCGACTTGCGGATGCCGGTGCGGATCGAAGGCTACACGCCGCCGCACGACGACCGCGTCCAGCTGTTCAAGATCACGCCCGACCCTGGCGTGATCGAAGTCAACACGCAGCCCGCGGCCAGTTGGACGGAACTGTCGGAAAACACGACGACGTTGTACGAGGAGGCGCGGCTGTCGCGGTTGGGAACGGAGAAGTTCATGCTTGACGGCCGCCACACGGGAACGGGCGGTGGCAATCACGTGGTTATGGGCGGACCGCGGCCGGCGGACAGCATCTTTTTGCGGCGTCCCGATTTGCTGCGGAGCATGGTGGCGTATTGGCTGAATCGCCCGTCGCTGTCGTACCTGTTCTCGGGTTTGTTCATTGGTCCGACGAGCCAAGCGCCGCGGGTGGACGAAGCGCGTCACGAGGCGGTTTACGAATTGGAGACGGCGTTCACGCAGCTGCCGGAAAACGGCCCGACGCCGCCGTGGCTGGTCGATCGCGTGTTTCGCCATCTGCTGGTCGATGTGACGGGCAACACGCACCGCGCCGAATTCTGCATCGACAAGCTCTATTCGCCCGACTCGTCGACGGGCCGGTTGGGGCTGGTCGAGTTTCGCGGGTTTGAGATGCCGCCGCATGCCCGGATGAGTTTGACTCAGCAGTTGCTCATGCGGGCCATGGTCGCGCGGTTCTTGGAACAGCCGTATCGTGAGCGTCCGGTGCGGTGGGGAACGGCGTTGCACGACCGTTACCTGTTGCCGCATTTCGTCGCCCAGGATTTCGCGGAAGTGCTGGGCGAAATGCGGTCGGCCGGTTTCGCGTTTGAGCAGGATTGGTTCGCGCCGCACTTCGAGTTCCGATTCCCCGTGGTCGGCCATGTCGCGCACCAGGGTGTCCAGTTGGAACTGCGGCAGGCGATCGAACCGTGGAATGTGCTCGGGGAGGAACCGGCGGGTGGCGGTACGGCCCGGTTCGTCGATTCGTCCGTCGAGCGACTGCAACTCAAGGTGCGCGGCCTAACCGGGATGCGTTACGTGGTGGCATGCAACGGTCGCCGCGTGCCGCTGCAGCCGACGGGCACGCCCGGCGAGTTCGTCGCGGGGGTGCGGTTCCGAGCTTGGCAACCGCCTTCGTGCTTACATCCGACGATTGGCGTCCATACGCCGCTGGTATTCGATGTGATCGACAACTGGAATCATCGCTCGATTGGCGGCTGCACGTGGCATGTCTCCCATCCGGGAGGACGCAGTTTCGAGACGTTCCCGGTGAACGCGTACGAGGCGGAGAGTCGGCGGATTGCGCGGTTCTTTCCGGCGGGGCATACGCCGGGCGCCGATTTCACACCTCCAGCGGTCGAACACAATCCCGATTATCCTTTCACCTTGGACTTGCGGCGGCCGATCGAGCTGGCGACGCTCAACGAGTGAGCGGTGCGGCCGAGCTTGGCAGCTGAGTTTGTCGGCTGAGCATTTTGGCTAGGCTTGTCGGTTATGCTCTTCGGTTAAGCTAGTCAGTGAAGTTCTTCGGCAAAGCTTGTCGGGCGATTCGAAGAGCTGTTTTGGTT
>JBIKVL010000784.1:0-3090 GCA_044356875.1 Pirellulaceae bacterium
GTCACTGCTGCGCTGGATTCGTCTTCATGATCGCGTGCAGTCGGGCGAGATGCCGCCCAAGGACGCGCCCCGGCCGAAGGCGGAAGAGATCCAGCCCGTGCTCGAGTGGCTCGGTCAGACTTTGAGTGCCGAAGAGACGCAACTTCGCCAGAAGAATGGTCGTCGCGTGGTTCGGCGGATGAATCGGGCCGAGTTTGAGAACACGCTGCGCGACCTGCTTGATGTGCCGTGGATTGAAGTGCAGGAGCTGCTTCCCGATGACGGCCGAGCGGACGGCTACACCAAGACGGCGGCGGCTTTGGATGTCTCGCCCGTGTTACTAGCGAAGTACGCCGAGGCGATCGACAAGGCGCTCGATGCGGCGGTGGCGAAGTGGTCGGTGCCTCCCGAGGTCGAGCGACGAACGCTCTACGCCAACCAGCAATACGACTACAAAGTGCTGATGAGCGGCGGCGATGCGATCATGCTCACGCCCGACATGAAGTATGACGAGTCCCGGTTTCCGATGCCGTCCGCGACGAACGCCGATGGCAAGTATCCAGGTGGCAAGTGGGCATTCGGCGGCAAGTACCAAGGCTTGGGCGAGGCCGAGAAGGACGGGGTTTTCAAAGACGGCTCGACCGTCGGTATGACGCGGACGTTTGGCGAGTCCTTCGGCGGTCGCTTCAACTTCGCTCCTGTTCATCCCGGCCGGTATCAGATTGGTGTGTCAGCGTGGTCCTATTGGTGGGACAAGGGCGAAGTGAAGCCATCGCCGCGTTCCGGTTCGGTCGGGGTCTACTGCGGCAGCCGTCTGCTGGGATTCATCGACGCCCCGAGTTTGAAGCCGACGTATTCGGAACTGATCGTCGACATCGCACCGACCGACGAAAACCATCTGCGAGCCGCCGGGACGTCGTTTCTGGATGCTCACGTCTACTTCTCGCAGGGTCAGATCAAAGCGTACTCCGGCGCGGGTATCGCCATCGACAAACTGGTCGTCACGGGACCGCTCTATGACGAGTGGCCGCCGGCGAGTCACCGCCGCTTGTTCGGCAACTTGCCGGTCGTCCCGTTTGCGAAGCTGACGCCGGATGTCCCCAAGCCCGATCGACCCACCACATTTCGCCAAGCGCGCGGCGCGTCCAACGGGCCCGGGCGATTGGTCCCCGGAGCGACTGTGTCCGACGATCCGGCGGGAGATGCTCGACGACTGCTCGCGACGTTTTTACCGCGAGCGTTCCGTCGTCCGGTGACCAACGCCGAAGTCGAGCGCTATGCCGCGATCGCCGACGCGCGCGGCAAAGAGGGAGGCGCGTTCGAGGACGCGTTGCTCGAGTCGTATCGCACCGCGCTGCTCAGTCCCGACTTTTTGTTCCTCAACGAGTCGCACGGGAAGCTCGACGGCTTCGCGATCGCGAGCCGGCTGTCCTATTTCCTGTGGAACACCTGTCCGGACGACGCGCTACTGGCCGATGCGAAGGCCGGCAGGCTTGACGAACCGAATGGTTTGCGAGCCGCGGTGGAACGACTGCTCGGCGATTCCAAGGCGGATCGGTTCTACCAGGACTTCCCCGACCAATGGCTCGATCTGCGCGACTTCGATCTGACAAGTCCCGACAAACAGCTCTATCCCGAGTTCCAGCCGTACCTGGAGGACGCGATGCGTCGCGAGCCGCGCGAGTTCTTCAAGTTCGCGGTTCGCAATCGATTGCCGGCGTCGCAGCTGTTGTCGACGCCGATCAACATAGTGAGCCAGCGATTGGCCGAGCATTACGGTATCCCCGGCGTGGAGGGGGTCCGCTTCCGCCGCGTCGATGTCGATCAAACCAAGAACACACGCGGCGGCTTCTTGACGATGGCCGCTGTCTGCAAGGTGACCGCGAACGGCTCGACAACCAGTCCCGTCAAACGTGGCGCGTGGGTGATGAAGAAAATCCTTGGACAACCGCCGCAACCGCCTCCGCCGGATATCCCGGCGATTGAACCCGATGTGAGAGGGGCGACGACGATTCGCGAGCAACTTGCCAAACATCGCGATGATTCGGCCTGCGCGGGCTGTCATGCGCGTTTCGATCCGCCGGGCTTCGCGTTGGAGAGTTACGACGTGATCGGCGGTTGGCGCGATTTCTATCGGGCAACCGAAGGGAAAAAAGCTCCCGAATTCTCGCGGATCTTCCGTTCGTATCTGACTCCGGAAGCGGAGTTCAAGCATCATGTCAACTTCCGCGATGGCCAGCCGGTCGATGCCAGCGGAGAACTGGTCGACGGTCGCAAGTTCGCGACACTTCGCGAATACCAAGCGTTGCTCAACGGCGAGTTGCCGGTCTTTTCCCGCAATCTCGCGAATCAGTTGGTCGTCTACGCGACTGGGGCTCCCGTCAGCTTCGCCGACCGTCCGGCGGTCGATGAAATCCTGAAAAAGGCCGGTGGCGCGAATCCGAATCTCAACGAATTGCTGCATCAGGTGATCCAGAGTCCATTGTTCTTGAACAAGTAAGCGCGGCTGTTGAGAATTACGCTCATCTCGAACCGCACCATCTAGGAATCCGCCGATGTCTCTCTCCCGCCGCACGTTTCTCCGAGGCGCCGGCATCGCTATGTCTCTGCCGATGCTCGATGCGATGATTCCGGCGTTTCGCCGCAAAACGCTCGCCGCCGAGGTTTCGTCGAAGCCGCCGCGTCGGATGATCGCCATCCAAACGAACATGGGCATCCTCGCGCAGCATTTCTTTCCGACCGCGACCGGCGCCGACTTCGAGCTCACCGCGTATCTCGACCTACTGAAAGACTTCAAGTCTAAGATGACCGTGTGCAGCGGCGTCTCGCATCCGGACGTGGATGGCGCCCACGAAGCCGAACGCTCGTTTCTGTCCGCGGCTCCGCATCCGGGCGGAGCGGCCTTCAAGAACTCGATTTCGCTTGACCAGTTCGCCGCCGAACAACTCGGGCCGATCACGCGATTCCCGTCGTTTGTCCTCGACGTGAATGCCGAGAGCACTCAGGGCATGTCGTTCTCTCGCAGCGGAGTCAAGGTGCCGGCCGACAAGAGCCCGGCCAAGCTGTACGCGAAGATGTTTCTTCAGGGAAAGCCCTCGGAGGTCGAAGCCC
>JBIKVL010000041.1:0-11152 GCA_044356875.1 Pirellulaceae bacterium
GCGACGAGCAACTGACGCATGGCAAAGTCTTCGATCTGCCGAAGCAGGAACTGCAGCTCGTCATCGACGCGCCGGGCATCGTCTGGCTTGGCGAGCGAATGGCGCGACAGGACTGAACTCGCCGCCCACTTAAAGTGTGTCGACCACGGATAACACTGAGAGCCACTGATCGACGAAACGCTCATTCCCTCGAATGAAACGCTTCGATCGGAGTGTCCTCGATTCGACCGACCTACACGCTATGGGCCGCACTGGCTGAGGAGGAACGACCAGACGTCGGCCCGCTCTTGTTGGCGTTGGCTCTTTGTCGAGCCGATGCCGTGGCCGGCTTGGTAGTCGACGCGAAACAGCACCGGTTTGCCGCTCGCCGTCGCCGTTTGCAGGCGGGCGGTCGTCTTGGCGGACAGCCAAGGTTCGACGCGCGGATCGTGGATGCCGTGCGTGAGGATCACGGCCGGATAGCGCACACCGTCGCGAATGTGATGAAGCGTGCTCATCGCCAGCAGAGCGCGGAATTCGTCCGGCTTGGTCGTGGTCCCGAATTCGGGGATGTTCGGCGGCCCGTTCATGGTCGTTTCGAATCGCAACATGTCGGTGCAGCCGACGGAAATGTGCGCGCCGGCGAACAGGTCGGGGCGTTCCGTGATCGCGCGGCCGATCAGGATCCCGCCCGCGCTGCCGCCTTGGCCCGACAACTTCGCGGGGCTCGTGTAACGCTCGTGGATCAAATGCTCGGCGCAGGCCAGAAAGTCTTTCCAGGTGTTCGGCTTCGTGTGCTTACGGCCCCCATGGTGCCACTCCTTTCCGAACGCCCCGCCGCCGCGGACGTGGGCGATCGCGAGCACGCCGCCGCGTTCGAGCCAAGCGAGATCGGTCGGGTTGAAGCGCATCGAGGCTGTGAAGCCGTACGCGCCGTAGCCGGAGAGCAGCGTGGGGCTGGTACCGTCGCGGCGCAAGTCGCGGCGATGGATGATCGACAACGGCACCTTCACGCCGTCATGGCTCGCGACAAGCACCTCGGTCGCCATGATGGAATCGGGCGAGTCGAATTTTCCCTGCGGCAACAGTCCTGTGTCGGTCAGCTTGCCGGAGTCGGGATCGAATGCATAGAGACGCTCGGCCCGCGTCCAGGATCGCGTGCTGACAAACGCGCCCGGCAATTCCGCGTTCGCGGCGACCACCGTGCCCGATGGTTCGTCGTCGGGCAAAGCCAGCGGTTGCGGAGCCGCCCCGTCGACGTATGGAACGCGCAGAATGCGGTCGGGCACGCCTTCCAAAACGCCGACGTAGAGCGCGTCGCGGGCGGCCGCGAGCGAATTCACCACATAGGTTCCAGGAGGAAGGACTACGGCGGCCGTCGCCACGGCGGGCCGCTCGAGCGACGTGCGCACGACTTGGAAGCGCGGAGCGTTTCGCGCGGTGAGCAGGTAAATGTCGTCGCCATGCACCGCGAAGCTCGTGACCTCATCCGCGCGATCGCACACCTTCGTCCATCGAATGGCGGGAGTGCCGAGCGACGATCGCTCGGCGGCGTACAGCGTCATGTCGGTTTCATCGCCATGGCGAACTTGTCCCACCACCCACCGCGAGCCGGCGGGAACGATGACGGCGGGAAAATCCATCTCGGCCATCGCGGGCGAACCAGGCGCGCCGTGCGCGAACAGCGGGGCGGCGCCTTCGGGATCGCCTCCCAGCGTATGCCGAAAGGCTTGCGTGAATTTGAAGCCTTCGGTGGGCGGCGCGTTCGAAGCGATCTTGCGCCGTCGACTGTAGACGAACGAATCGCCGTCGGGCAACCAATACGGCAGGGCATACTCGGCTTCGATGCGGTCGATCGTGTCGGGGAGATCGCGTCCAGTCGCTCGGTCGAAAACCTTGAGCGTTGTTTCTTCGGAGCCGGACGCGGCGAACCCGTAGAGCAATCGCTGGCCATTCGGGGAGACGCGATAAAACGCGATCGAGAAGTGCGACTCGGGGTCGGTCTTCGGGAACGTGTCGGGGTCGATCAATAGCTGCTCGACACCGGTTCGCCCGTCGCGAAAGTAGATTTTGGCGACGTTTTCGCGCGCGGCTTGCTTGAGATAAAACAGGTGGCCGCCGGACGTGCGGGTGATGCTGAAAATCGAGTATGCCCGACCCGCATCCAGTTCCACGATCCGCGCAAGCAGCTCGGCGCGGCCCGGAAGCGCTTCGAGCTGCCGCTGAGCGTACATGGCCTGCTCTTTCACCCACTGCTGGACGGCCGGCTGTTGGAAATCCTCCATATATCGATAGGGGTCGGCGACTTTTGTCCCGTGGTAATCGTCGATCACCGTTTTCACGGGCGCGCTCGGACCTTGTGGCGGTTGCGGAAGGTGTGGGGGTTGTTGAGCCATGCTGGATTGCCAAGTTCCACTGGCGATCGCGAGCGCCGCGACGACAGTCAGAGGGAAGCGGTTGATGAAGTGCTGCATTGCGGGTTGCGGATTGCGGGCGGAACGGAAGGTCGGGACGGGTTTCGCCTTGGATTTTAGCCACGGACCAACACGGAAAGACACGGAAAGATATCGAAAGACACGGAAAGGCACGGAAAGGCGATGGCCGCTTCCGGGTGTTTGCTTTTAGGTGCTCTTAGGGAGTGCCAGCCGGGCGTCGCAGGAAACGGATGGCGAGCAGGATGCTGACCACGGTGCCGGCGATCAGGCCAGCGGCCAGCCAGGGACGGTATGCCAACCACGCCACCGCGATCGTGGCCAACGACAGCCCCATGGCGATGAGTAGCGAGAACGCCATGATGCCACCACGCGTGAGCGAACCGAAGATCGGAATGAACGACGCGAAGACGGCGATCGGCCTGAGGATGACGCCGATCCCGAACGCCATCATCAAGTAGCCACCGCCCCGCAGTAGCCATGTCAGCATCGTATTCTCCGCTTCCAACTGGCCCACCATCGCCACCGCGGAGAGTGTGCCGTATTGCAGCCGTTCAATCTGAGTGCCGAACCCTTGGGCTTGCGTCGACTGCCAAGCGCCCAACGTCGATTTCGCTTGCCCGGCAATCACGCTCACGACCGCCGGCTTGACCACCTGCCACTTGATCCGCAGGTCGCCCACAACGGGGTGGGCGGGATCGGGTTTGGCGCCCGTCGCTTCGTTTGGCAGATAGACCGTCTGGTCGGCCACCAGGGCTCGGTCACGGTCCGACTCGGGGATCTTCAACTGCTCGGCGATGGGCAACGTTTCATATTCGTTCATCTGACCGACGAGCCCCGACGACAGCGTGAACGCCCCGAGCATCACGCGGTCGGCGATTTTTTCCACGCGTTGGAACCGCCACGACTGCGGATTCGCGTGCCCCTCTTCTTTCGCGAATTGGCGGGAATCGATCAAATCGCTGGACCAGCGTTGGTCGTAGGTGTAGGTCGTTCGCGTCTCCGTTCCGCCACCGACTTTCTCCCGCGTCTCCTGCCGTTTCTCCTCGCGCCACTGAAACATCTCGACCGAGCGTCGCAGCTTGATCGCTTCGACCGAGACGGCGAACGCTTCGTCGGCCAACGTCTGATTGGCCGAGGCGGTACCGGATAGATGCACCGGTTGGCCTTCATGCTTTTCGTCCACGCGATCGGACTCGATCGAAACGACGGCGCCTTTCAATTCGGTGAGCGCCCGCGCCGTGCGTACCGATCGGCCTTCGTTCCAGGTGAGTAGAAAGAACGAGCCGACAAACAGCGCCAGCCCGAACAGCACGCCCACCACCGAGTCTTTCAGGCGGCCGAACCAGCTTTGGTGAGTCACCGTGGTGAACGAATCTACCGACATGGAGTCGCCTCGCGGGAAACAGGCTGAAGAACGCGGCCTCTGTGGACGCGATCATCCTACCCCGCGATCGCAAGCTAGCAACCAGTTCGCTGACGAGTGAGCCGATGAGCCACAGGCGACGGCCAATCAGAACGCGATGGGTCAGTGGGCCCATCGCCAGTTGTGGAACCACGAATCACATTCGAAGGTGCCGAGGTTGCAACCACGGATCACACAAATGGCACGAATGACCAGGGATGAATGACCAGAGCCACCACTTTCTTTGCACTCATTCGTGACATTCGTGCAATCCGTGGTTCAAATCTCCTGGTTCAAATCTCCTGGTTCGAGATCCGTGGTTCGAGATCCGTGGTTCAAAGTCAGTGGTTCCTACGGCGTCGCTTCGACGCGGCGGGATGACGCCCGTTGGTTCGCGGTTTGGGCGACGGTGACGAACTGGTCGCGGACTTCGGCGTCGACGGCTTCCAGCCGATTGACCAAACGCTGTACGCCCGAGGCGTTCTTTTCCACCGATTCGGAGACGCGACTGACGAACAAGAGCGTCTCGGTGAAGTTGTGGTCGGCCGTCTTGCCGATCAGCGGCTGCAGGGTGCGGGCGACGACGTCCAGGCCCGCTTGGTCCAACTGCAGGAACGCGTCCATCTGGTTGGTCACGCGCACACGTTCGCGCGGATCGCGGGCGTATTCGGTCTTGAGCACCATGATGCAGCGGCCGGGAGTGCGGCGTTTCAGCAGCGGCCCCTCGTAGGCTCCGTCCGCGAAAAAGATGTGCGTGTCCGGCGTGCCGTAAACGAGTTCCACTTTAGCCTGAGTGCCCGCGCCGTCCTTGGCGTCGTACGTGAACGGAGCGACGCGGCGGATCGACAGGGACGTGATCCCCATGAGCTGCCACATGTTCACGACCACTTCCGGGTTCCGCAGCAGGAACAAGTACAGGTCGGGATCGCAGCCGATCGCTTGCGTTGGCAAGCGGCGATGGATGGTCGGTCGTTCGACGACGTTCCAAATCCGGTCTTGGGTGCGCGGGGTCAGTTGATCGAATGGGATGAGTCCGCGGGCGATGTCGCGGGCATGGGGCACGGCCACCGCTTCCGAGGCGGCCGCCGTGCCGGCTGTCGTCCCGGCTGTCGCGCCCAAGCCGCCCGACCTCGAACTCGTTCCGAGCCCGCCGGCTGGCGACAGGAGATAGCTTGCCGCCGACCAGCCACACAACGCTCGGAAGCCGCCGCTGAGGAATCGCCGCCGGTGCATACTGGACCCCGTAGCTCCCTGATATGGAATAGCCGCGAGTCCCGTTGGGGCTGCGTCGCGGCCGGCCGACTCTTCCGATCCTGAGGGTTATTCGGCTAGTTGACCGGGTGTCGTCCAATCAATTTTCCAGTGGCGGAAAGGGAACGGCCGCTCGATTCCAGCGGCCAGTGCCGCTGACATAGGGGCATTCCCCCAGAAAAAACCGCAGGGGCAATTCGGCGGCCGCGGTCACGCCGATCCGTGGCGAGCAGAGCAGCGGTTCGGGCGGCCGGTCGCCGGCGGCGATCCACAATCGTTGGCCACGACAGAGATTCCAACCGTCCAGGCGGCGATCGATCGCGAGCGCCTCGCAGCAGCGCGCCGGGCCGCGGGCCAAGTCCAGCGTTCGCGACAGTCGGCGGCGCGCCTCCATCACCGCGATTCCTTCGAGCGGTTCGATGGCTCGAATGAGCACCGCCGAGGGCGTTCCCCGCGGCTCGGTGACGACGTTGAGGCACCACCGCGAATGGATCGCGTAGACGTAAGCGATTCCCGGGCCGGCGAACATCGATGCGTTCTTGCGGGTGCGGCCGCGAGCGGCATGGCAAGCGGTATCGTTCGCCGCCAGATACGCCTCGGTTTCGACGATTCGGCCTCGTTGTCGCCCTTCGCGAGTGACCCGAATGAGGAAGGCGCCGAGCAGCTCGCGGGCGACTGTCGCCGGATCGCGGTCGTAGAACGTGGCTGGAAGGGGAGGCCACGGAGCCGCTTCGGCATGCCGTTCATCGCTGCGAGAGTTCTTCACGATAGCCCGAAGTTTTTTGGGAAGACCTATACGTCTCCCAGTCGGGTCGTCGCGACGCCATGGGAGAAGGTTGGAAAGCGACAAATCGCGCTGTTTTCGGCCGCCGCTGGCGGCTAGCTGAAATGATATTGTCGGGATTCTGCCAAATTTCCTATACTCCCGCCGCTCGACAAAAAACCCCGGGGAGGAGGACCACGCGCGGAGCGGGTGGTTTGCCGGGGTGCGAGCGTCGCGGGCGTTGTCGCGCCGCGTCCGACTCAAGACTCGGTGAATGGAGTTACCGAATATGACTGGCAGGGAAGCGGAGTCTTCGCGTCGTCCGGCAGGACGGGGCGTGCGAGCGTTGTGGTGGGTGGTTGGCCTCGGCGCCGTTGCCGCCCTGGCTTTGGCGATGAATTCTTCTTGGCGCCCCGGTGCCGTAACGGCCCAGGCCCCGCGAACCACGCCGGCCACTCCCGCCAAGCCAGGCTACAGCCAGCCCAACAATGGCCAGCCCAACTACGCCGCGCCCAACACGGGCACGGCCACTCGAGCAACCGCTCCCAATCCGGCAAGCGCGAAAACCGCCAGCGCCATTCCTAACGCCGCGAATCCTGCCGCCGCGAAAACCGCGGCGGCTCCGCGAGCCGTGCAGACGGCCGGCGCGGGCGCCGCAGACAAAGAGCTCGCCGTGGTGGCCCTGGTCAACAACGAACAAATCACTCGGCAGGAACTGGCTCAGGCGTGCCTGGAGCGGTACGGCCGCGAGGTCCTGGAGAGCATCGTCAACAAGCACTTGATCCACCAAGCCTGCTTGTCCAAAAGCGTGCAAATCACCGAACAGGACGTCAACGACGAGGTGAAGCGGATCGCGGAAAAGTTCGGGCTATCGACCGATCGCTGGCTGCAGCTGTTGGAAGAGGAACGCAATATCTCGGCGGGCGATTACCGCCGCGAAATCATCTGGCCGGCGTTGGCGCTCCGCGCCCTGGCGGCCGACCAGATGGTGATCAGCGATGTGGAACTCAAGAAGGCGTTTGAATCCGAGTATGGCGAGAAGGTGCGGGTGCGGGTGATTTCGGTGAGCAGCCGGAAGAAGGCGGAAGAGCTGCATCGCAAGGCGGTCGCGGCCCCTGACGATTTTGGAACGCTCGCCAAGGACAACTCGGAGGATTCCAGCGCCAGCGTCATGGGGCTGGTGCCGCCGGTCCGTCGGCATGTGGGCGACGCGACGATCGAAAAGACCGCGTTCAGCATGAAGAAGGGAGAGATTTCGCCGATCATTCCGATCGCCAATCAACACCTGATCATGAAGTGCGAAGAGCATCTCGAGGCGACCTATCTCGGCGGTCCGCAACTGAAGCAAGCCCAGGAGAAGCTCAAGGATCGCATCCGCGACCAAAAGACCCGGACGGTGTCGGCCGAGCTGTTCAAGAAGCTTCAGGACCAAGCGCGGATCGACATCCTGTATGGCGACGCGGCCAAGCAGAAGCAGCAACCGGGCGTCGCGGCGACCGTGAACGGCCAGGCGATCACCGTCCGCTACCTGTCGGAAGAGTGCATCACTCGGCATGGCATGACGGTGCTGGATGGCGAAATCAATCGTCGGATCCTGACGCAGGAAATGAAGAAGCGCAACAAGGCGGTCGACGACAACGACATCCAAGAGGAAGTGGCCCGCGCCGCCGACTCGTATGGTTACCTCAAACCGGATGGCTCCCCGGACGTCGACGCGTGGCTGAAGAACATCACCGAGAAGGATGGCGCGACGGTCGATCTGTATGTCCGCGACGCGGTGTGGCCGAGCGCCGCTCTGAAGAAGCTGGCGGGCAACAGCGTCACGATCACCGAGGACGATTTGCAACGCGGGTTTGAATCGAACTACGGCGAGCGGGTCGAGGTGATGGCGATCGTGCTCGGCAATCAGCGGCAAGCCCAGCAAGTCTGGGAGATGGCCCGCGACAATCCGACCAACAATTTCTTCGGCGAACTGGCCGGCCAGTACTCGATCGAGCCGTCGTCGCGTTCCAACTTCGGGAAGGTGCCGCCGATCCGCCGCCATGGCGGCCAACCGTTGCTCGAAGATACCGCCTTCAAAATGAAGCCGGGCGAGCTCTCCTCGATCGTGTCGATGAACGACAAGTTCATCATCATGCGTTGCCTGGGTCGCACCAAGCCGGTGGTGCAGGAGTTCACCGAGGAAGTCCGGAAGGAACTGATCAAGGATCTGGTCGAGAAGAAGAGCCGGCTCGCGATGTCGAAGGAATTCGACCGCTTGAAGGAGCTCGCGCAAGTGGACAACTTCCTGGCGGGCACGACGACCTCGGGCAAGCCGATTCGAGGGAATGCCGCGGCCACTCCCGCCGCATTCGTGGGACCGGGGAACGTGGCGGGTAGCAATGCCGCCGGCGTAAAATCGGCTGGCGGGACAGTCCGGCAGTCGAACGGTCCGGCCACCGCCGCACCACGAGCTGGCAGCGTGGCGCCGGCCAGCGCCTCGGCGCCCGTCCGAGCGGCCACTTCGCCCGGCGCGGCGCAACGCCCCGCGATCCAGCGATAGGCTGGCAACGCGAGCGGCTCGGACCGCTATAGTGGAACGCAACCTTTCGCTGCCGCGCGACCTCGCGCGGCAGCGTTGTTTTTGGGCCGAGCGCAAAGCAGTGTGTGACCATGCAAAGCGGCGCATGACCATGCACAGCAGTGTGTGACCATGCACAGCGGCGAAATATTCCAAACGAGCGGGACGGCAACGATGAGCGATCCTTTATTCGCGGTGGCGGGACAGGTGGTGTTGGTCAGTGGCGGGAGTCGCGGGATCGGGCGGGCGATCGCTCAAGGGTTCGCCGAGCGGGGAGCCCAGGTGGTGATTTCCAGTCGGGACGCCAAGAATCTGGCGAAGGCGGCGGACGAGCTCTCGGCCATCGCGGCGGCCGCCTCACCGACGCTCCGGGGCTGCAAGGCGGCCGGCAACGACGTGGCTGCCGGCAACGACGTGGCTGCCGGCACCGTTAAGGCGATCGCCGCTGACGTGGCGCAGTCGGCCGATATCGAGCGGCTGGTCGACGAGACGCTTGCCGCGTACGGCCGGATCGATACGTTGATCAACGTCGCGGGCGTCAACCGCCGCAAGCCGGCCCTTGAGCTGACCGAGGACGACTATGACTTTATCCTCGACATCAATCTCAAGGGAGCATTTCTATTGTCGCGAGCGGTCGGGCGCCACATGGTCGCGCGGCGTGGGGGAAACCAGATCAATATCGCGTCGTTGAACACCGATCGGCCGTTGAAAAACGTGTTGCCCTACGCGGTCAGCAAAGCGGGGATCGCGCACATGACGCGGGCGTTGGCGGTCGAATGGGGGCCCGCCGGTGTCCGCGTCAACGCCGTCGCGCCCGGGTTCATTCTCACCGACCTGACGCGAAAACTGTGGTCTGAACCGACCATGCAGGCCTGGGGCTTCGCGAACACGCCCCTCCAGCGGCTCGGGCAACCCGAGGATATGGTTGGCGCCGCGCTGTTCTTGGCCTCGGCCGGCTCGAGCTTCATGACCGGCCAGACGGTCTACGTCGATGGCGGTTTCACCGCCGGTTGGAACTGGCCCATTCCCCAAGGCGGCGGCCAGTAAGACACGGCGGTCGCTGCCAGGGTTCTCGGAGAAGCGGCATGGTCAATTCCGATGACGATACGCCGAACGGCCCGCAACGCGGCTCGTCCGATGCGACGTTCACGACCAAACCGATGCCGAACGGCGACTCTGAACGAACGGCGTCCGCAGGCGCGCCTGTCGATGTGGACGCGGTCGCGGGCGATTCGGCCGCTCTGCGAGCCGCTTTGGCGGACTCCGGGGCTTTTCCCGTCGCGTTGCCCGCCGCCCTTGCGACGCATGCCCGCTACCGGATTATCCGGCAGCTCGGGGCCGGTGGCATGGGAGTCGTCTACCAGGCTGAACATCGGTTGATGGAACGCTCAGTGGCGTTGAAGGTGATCAGCCGAGCGCTGGTCGATGACGCGCAGGCCGTCGAGCGGTTTCGGGTGGAAGTGAAGGCGGCGGCTCGCCTGTCGCATCCGAACATCGTGACGGCGTTCGACGCCGAACAGGCCGGCGACCTGCATTTTCTTGTCATGGAGTTTGTCGACGGCTTGAGCCTCGCGCGACAGGTGGAAATGCGGGGCCCGCTACCGCTGCAATACGCCTGCGGGTTCGTTCGGCAAGTCGCCTTGGGACTGCAGCACGCCTACGAGAAAGGAATGGTCCACCGCGACATCAAGCCGCAAAACTTGATGGTCACGCGGGCGGGCCGCGTCAAAATCCTCGACTTCGGGTTGGCACGCTTGGCGCGGGAAAAGAGCGAGCCGGCCGGAAACCGAACCGCCCCGCCCGTGATGGCCGGAGCTGCCATCGATCCCGAGGCAACGCGCGCGTTCCTGGTCGACCAAGCCGCCAGTTTGAGAGCCTCGTTGCCGGGCGAGCGTGCGTCCGATGGCGGACTCACCGCCGCCGGCTCCACGATCGGCACACCCGACTACATCGCTCCCGAACAGATCACCAATTCGCGAGCCGCTGACATCCGGTCGGATATCTACAGCCTTGGCGGCACGTTCTATTTCCTGTTGACCGGCGTGCCGCCGTTTCCAGGCGGCTCCATCGTCGACAAACTGGTCGCCCACCATCAAACCCCGCCGCGCGACGTCCGCGAATTTCGCCCCGATCTTCCGTCCGAGGTCGCGGCGATCGTCCAGCGAATGCTCGCCAAGGATCCACGCGACCGATTTCAAATCCCTGCGGAAGTTGCCCAAGCGCTCCTGCCCTTCAGCCGGTCGCCAACCGCCGGCGCTACCACCCTCGTCGCCGAATCACGCCAGCCCGCAGATGATTCCGTCGAAAAAAACTCGGCGGCGAAACCCGCGGTCGGCAAACGGGGATCCGTGAAGCAGAATTCGGTGACTGGGGCATCGGTGACTGGGGCGGCCGCCGGGGCGACAGTCACGCCGGTTGCGGAAACCGCTCGTAGGACGAAAGCGAACGCTCTGCCGACGATGGCGCCGCCGATAGCCGGGCCGCCGATAGCCGGGCTGCCCGTCTGGGATGCGGCAGTCGGTTTCGACTTCAATGAACTCGCTGAACCACCGCCAGAATTTGGACCGTTGGCCAGCGCGCTGCCTCCGTCGGCTCCTGTCATTGGGGACTTCAACAGGGGAACGGCAAGCGGCAACCGCTCTCGGCCCGCCACCCAACGGTTTCGCGCTTGGGTGAGCCAGCCGTTTGACAACCGCACGTTGATTTGGCTCGCAGCGATCGGCGGATTCGCCGTGCTGAGCTTGGTGGTGTTGATTGCGATC
>JBIKVL010000785.1:0-3085 GCA_044356875.1 Pirellulaceae bacterium
CTCTCGCGAGCCCGTGTCCAACGATACCGTAATCGGACCGACAAAAAGTCCCGATATCGGCCACGAAATCCTGACAAGAAACCACTGGGCGATCCCAAGGTCCGCAGGCTAAGTCGGGATGAAATAGACAAACTGCGAGAACTGGAAAGACAACCCATCGCCGCCTAAAAAATGCTTCACAGCGTTGCTCTTCAGGGCGACGGACGTGGGGGGGGGGCTGCTTACCAAGGGCGACGCTCGGCGGCTGCGTTGCCTCGCTCTGCCCTGGGCTAACTTGTTCTGCCCTTCGGGGCATAGCGAACGCGTGGAATGAACTGTTCGCGATCGTACGACACGCACTCCGCGACGTTGATACGGGGCGTCGCCCACGCGGGAGCGCCGCCGTCAGCGGTCGAAGACGGCGCGGCGAAGGCGTGGCTCAATCGGCCAAGTCAGCGAATCGCCGAATGGAGCTATCGGCCCGCACGCACGGTGTGGGAAGAGGCCAAGCCCACGAAGAGAAGTACACCCATCAGGGCTCGAACCTGAAACCTTCGGTTCCGTAGACCGATGCTCTATCCAATTGAGCTATGGGTGCCCGAATCAAGGAGCGGGAAAGCTCGACGCCCAACCCACGCCCTTAACGCTGGAGAAACTGTACCCGACGCGCTTCCGGAATTCAACGGGCCGTTCGCGTTGCTCGACAACGATGGCCCGAGTATAAACAGTCACAGATGGATGGAGCGGCAGCCGGAGGGTTCGGACGGAGCCGTCCGACCGCCACAAGCCGCCGGCCGATCACTCTCGGCCACACCACGACGCTTACGCGAGGAGCAACGCGAAACATGAGCCAGTTTCCAGTGCTGTCGGGCAACGAGGCCGCCTTGGCGAATCGGCGGTCTTTCCTGCGAGTCGGCGGCATGTTTCTCGGCGGCCTGTCGCTCCCGCAACTGCTCGCGGCCGAACAGGCCGCTGGTCGGGCCAAGTCCCAAAAAGCGGTCATCATGATCTTCCTCTCGGGTGGCCCTCCCCACCAAGACATGGTCGACCTGAAAATGGACGCGCCGGCGGAAATCCGCGGCGAGTTCCAGCCGATCTCCACAAACCTCCCCGGCGTGCAAGTCTGCGAACACCTGCCGCGGATCGCTCAACGCATGGATCGGCTCGCCACTATCCGCACCCTGGTCGGGTCGGAAGGCCGACACGCCGCCTTCCAATGCCTGACCGGTTGGCCCGTAACTCAACAGCCGGCCGGCGGTTGGCCATCGTTCGGCGCGACGGTGTCAAAACTGCAAGGGCCCGCTCGACCTGGCACTCCACCCTATGTGAGCCTCACCCCGAAAATGAAAGGCGGCGGCTGGTCCGACCCCGGACAACCTGGCTTCGCCGGCCAAGCCCATGCCGCCTTCACTCCGAACGCCGAAGGGGCCGCCAATCTGTCGCTCAACGGCATAACCATCGATACGCTCGGCGATCGTCGTCAACTCATGGGACAGCTCGACCGGCTCAAACGCGACGTCGACATCAGCGGCGCGATCGAGGGCGTCGACGCCTACCAGGAACAAGCGTTCTCGATCCTCACCTCCAGCCGACTGGCCGAGGCGCTCGACCTCGACCGCGAAGATCCACGCTTGCGCGACAAGTATGGCCGAGGCAGCCCCGAGCCGGCTGGCTACGGCGACGCCGGTCCCCTGATGAACGATTACTTCCTGGCCGCTCGCCGACTGGTCGAAGCGGGCGTACGCGTGGTGAGCCTCGCCTATGGGCGCTGGGACTGGCACGGCCGTCCGCACGGCACCAATTTCGACAATGCCCGCGACCACCTCCCGCAACTCGACCAGGGCCTGACCGCGCTCCTGGACGACCTGGAAGTCCGCGGCATGCTCGACGATGTCACCGTGCTCGTCTGGGGCGAATTCGGCCGCACCCCGCGAATCAACAAAAACGGCGGCCGCGACCACTGGCCCAATGTCGGCTGCGCCCTGATGGCCGGCGGCGGCATGCGAACCGGCCAAGTGATCGGCGCCACCAACCGGCTCGGCGAACACCCGATCGAACGCCCCGTGCATTTCCAGGAAATCTTCGCGACGCTGTACCACAACCTGGGCATCAACACCGACCACGCCACGCTCAACGATCTGCACGGACGTCCCCGGTATTTGGTCGACCACGTGAAGTACCGGCCAATCCGGGAAGTCGTGTGAACCGGGCGCTGGCCCTGACCCGGCGAATGAACCGGGCGCTGGCGCTGACCCGGTGGATGAACCGGGCGCTGGCGCTAACCCGGCTAATGAACCTTAAAGCGAGGATGGCGGGCGATGGCGGAGTTTCGACCGGTGTTGACGCTCAAGCATCCCAACGCGGTCTATACGGCGGCATTTTCGCCGGATGGCGCTCGAATCGTGTCGGGCAGCTTGGATAACACGATCAAGCTCTGGGACGCGGCGACCGGCGAAGAGTTGGCTCGCTGGCGTGGCCACGGCGATGGCGTCTGTGGCGTCGTGTTCGCCCCGGACGGCAAGACGGTCTACTCGGCCAGTTTGGATCGCACGCTGCGATCGTGGGACGTGGCTTCGGGCTCGGTCACCGCGACGATGACGGGGCATCAGAACTACGTCGAATGCATGGCGATGTCGGCCGACGGCAAATGGCTGGCCTCGGGCGGCTACGAAGCGGATGTGCGGATTTGGAACGCCGCCTCGGGCGGTTCCCAGTCGGTGCTCAAAGGCCACTCCGACGCGGTCTACGGCGTGGCGTTTTCCCCCGACGGCAAGCTGCTTGCTTCCTGCGGCAACGATGGCGATTTGCGGTTGTGGGATTTAGCGCCGGGGAATGCGTCGGGCAAGTTGTCGGCCAGTTTGAAAGGCCATGTCGGAGCCGTGCAAGCGGTGGCGTTCTCGCCGGACGGCAAATGGCTCGCCTCGGCCGGCGCCGACCAGACAGTGCGGATTTGGGAATTGTCGGATCGGACCCTGCGTCGCACGCTCGAAGGCCACACCGGGCTCGTCAAGTGCGTCGCCTTCTCGCACCGTGGCGACTGGCTGGCGTCCGGCGGAGTGGATGGGGCACTGCGGCTGTGGGACATGGCGACCGGCGAGTCCCGTCA
>JBIKVL010000786.1:0-3084 GCA_044356875.1 Pirellulaceae bacterium
CAACCGATCCCACGGTTGCCCCCGGCCGGATGATTCGCCATCATTCAGGGCCGTCCTACCGTTTCCATCGAGACAGGCTGAACCTATGGCTCCCCATCCCATCGCTGGCGTCCTGCCGATCGCCCACACGCCCTTTTTGGACAACGACGAGATCGATTTCGCGAGCCTCAAGCGGCAAATCGATTGGGCTTACGAGCAAGGCGCCCATGGCTACTGTTCGGGCATGGTCTCCGAACTGCTGCGGCTGACCGCCGACGAACGGATCGAACTGACCCATCGGCTGGCCGAGTACAACGCTGGCCGGGGCGTCGTGGTCGCCGGCGTCGGGGCCGAAAGTACCAAGCAGGCTTTGGTTTACGCCAAAGCGGCCGAACGCGCCGGCTGCCATGCGGTGATGGCGATCCCGCCCATCTCCACGGCTCTGCCGGACGATGAACTGCTCGGCTACTACACCACGCTTGCCGAACAAGTCGACCTGCCCGTGATCGTGCAAGACGCCTCCGGGTACGTCGGCAAGGCGATCCCGCTCGCCATCCATCAGCAATTGGTGGAACGCTTCGGACCGGCCAAAATCCTCTTCAAGCCCGAGGCGTCGCCGATCGGCCCCAACCTGTCGAAGCTCCGCGACGCCACGGGCGGCCAAGCGCGGATCTACGAAGGCTCGGGCGGAATCCTGCTCATCGATAGCTATCGACGCGGAATTGCCGGAACAATGCCAGGCATGGAGTTCCTAACAGGCATCGTCGCGATTTGGCGGGCGCTCGAACGCGGCGACGACACGACCGCGTACCGAATCTACTTCCCCGTCTGCGCGCTCGTCGCGTTGCAGTTGCAAGCCGGGCTGGACGGTTTTCTCGCCATCGAAAAGTACCTACTGCGCCGACAAGGCCTGTTCGCCACCGATCGGCGCCGCCACCCCTACGCTTGGTCGCTCGACGAAGAAACCCGCCTGGAAATCGACCGGCTATGCGAGTTGCTCCGCCAAGCCCTCGCGGCCCACGCTGGGTGAAAACCAACCCTACGGCTCGCCTTCGTTTACCGCCGAGCCGTAGGCGACGGCTGGGCTGGCACCCGGATCCAGGCTATCGGCACCAATCCCGCTCGGCGGCCAAGGCGGCTTCCTCGGCGTGAGCGGTAAACGACGGCAAAAGACGCTAAGATCGAGGCGTGCCGATCCCCGCCACAACGCCCTGTCGAGGACACAACGATGCCAGCGTTGCGAGTCTCCGTGTCTCCACCGTCGCGAATGCGGCTTGCCGCGAACGTTGGTCGTCGAGCGTGGTTAGCCGGACGCCTCGCACTGCTGGCCGCGTCCCTGGCGTGTTCGACCCGCGTTGCCGCCGAGGGACCGCGGTTCAATCGCGACATTCGTCCCGTGCTTTCCGACCTCTGCTTTCAATGCCATGGGCCGGACCAAAACCAGCGCAAAGCCGACCTGCGGCTGGACGACGAACTGTCGGCGATCGGCACGCCCGACCAGCCCGGGGTGGTGAAACGCGGCCAGCCCGACTCGAGCGAACTGCTGCGGCGGATGCTGTCGAACGATCCCGCCGAACAGATGCCGCCGCCCGAAACGGGACGACGGGCGACCGCTGAACAGATCGCGCAAGTGCGGGCTTGGATCGCCGCCGGCGCGCCGTGGGAAGCCCACTGGGCCTTCCTCCCGCCGCGGCGCCCCGAACTACATCCGGTCCTCGAACATGGTTCCCCGGATGCCGCGCGGTCGCCGCTCGATTGGCTGGTCGCCGCGCCGCTCGCCACGCGACGGCTCGCGCCGTCCCCCGAGGCGCCGCCGGAAACGCTGTTCCGCCGCGCGACGCTGGATTTAGCGGGCTTGCCCCCGCATCCGCTCGATGTCGACGACTATCTGGCTGAACAGCGTCCCGACGCCTATCAGCGGCATGTCGAACGGTTGTTGGCGTCGCCTCGCTTCGGCGAACGGCTCGCGGCCAGATGGCTCGACGCCGCCCGGTACGCGGACACCAGCGGCTACCAAAGCGACGGACCGCGATTCATGTGGCGCTGGCGCGATTGGGTCCTGGACGCCTTCAACCGCGATCTGCCGTTCGATCGTTTCACCGTGGAACAACTGGCGGGCGACCTCTTGCCCAACGCGACGCTCGAACAGCGGATCGCGACCGGTTTCAACCGCAATCATCGGGGCAACTCAGAGGGCGGGATCATCCCCGAGGAGTTCGCTGTCGAGTACGTGGTCGATCGCGTGGACACGACCGCGACGGTGTGGCTTGGATTGACCGTCGGTTGCGCCCGCTGTCACGACCACAAATTCGATCCGGTGTCGCAGCGCGACTACTACCGGCTGTTCGCCTACTTCAACAACATTCCCGAATTCGGCCGCGCGATCAAAGAAGGCAACTCGCCGCCTTACATCGCCGCGCCGACGCCGCTGGAAAGCGCGCGGCTCGCGGAACTGGACCGCCGGCTCGCAGCCGCCGACGCGGAACTCGCGCGACTCGAACCATCGCTCGCCGCCGCTCAAAAGGCGTGGGAAGCGAGCCAACCACGGCTCGCGGCGCCAGACGCTCCAGGGAACGATGGTGGTAACGAAACCGGTAACGATGCCGGTAAAAATTTCGGTGGAGATCTCAGTAAAGATGCCAGTAAAGATGCCAGTAAAGATGGCGGTAAAGATGGCGTCGGTGGGGTCGAAGGAAAAGAAGGCGGAAACGTCGATGCCGCGTTTGGATTCCGCGCGGCGGGGCTCGTCGCGCAGGCCGCGCTCGATTCACCCATGGTGGCGGACGGGGCGATCGGATCGGCGACTCGGTTCAATGGCGAGAAGCCGGTCGAGCTCGGCGACATCGCCGGCTTCAGCTACTTCGAGGCGTTTTCGATCGGCATCTGGGTGCGGCCGCGGCCGGACGGCGGCGGCACGCTTGTTTCGAAGATGACCGACGCCGTCCGCGGCGATGGCTATTCGATCACGTTGAACGACGGCAAACTGCAGTTGAATTTCGTCAAGCGGTGGCTCGATGACGCGCTGCGGATGGAATCGCGACGCGCGCTAGAACCGGGCCGTTGGCAGCATGTGTTGGCCGTCTACGACGGCACGCGAACGGCCCA
>JBIKVL010000787.1:0-3081 GCA_044356875.1 Pirellulaceae bacterium
GCCGTGAACGCGATCGGCGGGAAATACTCGTGCGGCTGGCGCTGGACTTCGTCTTGTTTCTTGGCCATGCGAATACTGGCGGCCGCGAGAGCCAACCGCCGTTGGGGTGCGAAGGGGTGCGTAGGGATGCGAGTAGCAAACGACGCGGGAAAACCGCCGGACTACAAGATACCGGGCGACGAAACATTGATCCCCTTGAGCGCCATCTTCAACGCGTCGGGGTTCGGGGCGACTTCGAACGCGGTCGGCCGATCGATCAGCCCATCGTCGATCAACTGCTTGAGACTCATCGTGAAGTCCTGCATGCCGTCCGCGGCGCCGATCCGGATCGCGTCGGGCAGCTTATGATCGTGGCCTTCCAGGATCAGTTTGCGGATCGTTGGATTGAAGGTCATGATTTCGCAGGTCGGCACGCGGGGCACGCCCGGCCGAATGGACTTGAGCAACTTCTGGGCGACGATCCCTTTCATATTGAACGCGATCGCGCTGCGAATGGCTCCGTGCAATTCTTCGGGGAACAGGTCCAGAATACGGCCGATGCACGACGAACTGCTCGAAGCGTGGATCGTTCCGAACACCAAGTGGCCCGTTTCGGCCGCGTGGATGGCCGTCATAAACGTTTCCTCGTCACGCATTTCGCCGACCAGCATGATGTCGGGGTCTTGGCGCACGGCGTGCTTCATCGCGATCTTGAAGTCTTTCACATCCACGCCGATTTCACGCTGATTGATCAGCGCCTTATCCTCGGTGTAGACGAATTCGATCGGGTCTTCGAGCGTCAGGATATGGACCCGTTCGCGCTGGTTGATGAAGTTCAACATCGACGCGATCGTGGTGCTTTTTCCGGAACCGGTAACGCCGGCCAGCAGGACCATGCCTTGGTCGAAGTAGCACAGTTGTTCCATCGCCGGCGGCAGGAATAGGCCCTTGAAGTCCGGAATGCGGTTATTGACGCGGCGGGCGACCAACCCCATGTGCCCCATCTGCAGCAAGAGGTTCACGCGGAACCGCCACGTCACGCCGTCCACCTCGCAGGTGTGGGAAAAGTCGGCGCCGCCTTCTTCCTCGAAAATCTTACGGTGCCGTTCCGACATGAGCGGCATCAGCAGCGACGTCATCTCTTCGTCGCTGACCGGCGGCCGATTGAGCGGCTTGAGTTCGTTCCGCGTGCGGATCATCGGCGGTCGGCCGACCTTCATGTGGAGATCGCTTCCTTCCAGCTTCACGAGCGCGCGGAAGATGCGATCGACTTCCAGTTCCCTTTTCTTGTTCGCGAACCGCTCGATGAAGGCCTCTTCCTCGGCCGAGCGATGCTTCGTGACCGGTTTCTCGTCGAGTCTCTCGATGTCTTCTGCGGTCGCCATGACGGGAACTCCTGAAGGGATACGCCCCGAATTGGGTCGGACTCTTACAGACGCACGGGAATACCCCGCCGCGCCATCGCCTGTTTCGTTTCGCGGATCGTGAATTCGCCAAAGTGGAAAATGCTGGCCGCCAGGGCGGCGTCGGCGCGGCCGAGGAGGATCGCGTCGGCCAAGTGCTCGGGGTTGCCCGCCCCGCCGCTCGCGACCACCGGAATCGAGACGGCCTGGGATACGGCGGACGTGATCTCCAGGTCGTAACCGTCTTTCGTGCCGTCGCAATCCATGCTGGTCAACACGATTTCGCCGGCCCCGAGCTCTTCGACTTGCCGCGCCCACGATACGGCTTCGAGTCCGGTGGGGATTCGGCCGCCATTGATATGGACCACCCAAGACTCGCCGCCGCCTTCGCGCGGCACTCGCTTGGGATCGATGTTGACCACGATACATTGGCTGCCGAACCGCTTCGCCGCCTCGCGGACGAACTCGGGATGGCGGCACGCGGCCGAATTGATCGAGACTTTGTCGGCGCCCGCCTGCAGGAGGCCGCGGATGTCGTCGATCGAGCGAATCCCGCCGCCAACCGTCAGCGGCATAAACACCTGTTCGGCCGTGCGGCGGACCACGTCGATCATGATATTGCGGGTTTCATGGCTGGCCGTAATGTCCAAGAAAACCAGCTCGTCGGCCCCTTCCTCTTCGTAACGCGCCGCCACCTGCACGGGATCGCCAGCGTCCCGCAAGTTGACGAAATTCGTGCCTTTCACGACGCGGCCGCGATCCACGTCCAGGCACGGGATAACTCGTTTAGCCAACATACGTCCGCGATTTACGCCACCAGAGGAGAGACCGAAAGAGAGAACGTCCACCGCGTGGAGACCGACCGGTCAACCCCGCGTGACTACTCTAAGTTCTCGCGGCGAAAGGGTCAATCGTCGCCGGCTCGCCGCCGTAAGTTGGCCTGAAAGGTGGCTTGGAAGCGGACACGCAAGCAGGCAAGGAAGCGGACGTGGAAGCGGGCAGGGAAGCGGGCTTCCGAGACGCCGCCGCTACTCGATTTCCACGATCACTTCGACTTCCGTCGTGATGTTACCGGGCAGCGACCCCATGCCGACCGCGCTCCGCGCCCCAACGCCATGGTCGGCTCCGAAGACCTCGGCCATCAGTTCGCTGTAGCCGTTGATCACCTTGGGATGGTTGCGGAAATCGGGCGTCGAGTTCACCATTCCCAGCGTTTTGATCACGCGTTTCACTCGGTTCAAGCTGCCGAGCGCCGCTCGGAGCGACGCTAGGATCGCGAGCCCGGTCTGGCGAGCGGCGGCGATGCCTTGCGCTTCGTCCACTTCGTCCCCGACCCGCCCCGTGATCATCGTGCCGTCCGACTTGAGTGGACCGTGGCCGGAAACGTAGGCCAGATTGCCGACAATCACCACCGGCTTGTACACCCCGGCCGGCTTCGGCGCGGGCGGCAATTCCAACTTCAACTCCACAATGCGGTCTTCAGCACTCATCGCAGTTCCTCACGAACGCCAAATAAAAGGAAAGATCCGCCGCACGCGAACAGCACAGCCAAACAGCACAGCCAAACGCTCCGGACCGCTCGCGCGGCTCGCGGTCCCGATCCGCCACCCCTGGACCGCAGTCGGGCCTCCTGTTTGCCCTAAATCTAGTCGATCGTTTGGTCGACCGTCGGGCCGTCAGTCGGGCCGCCACTGTGGCT
>JBIKVL010000788.1:0-3080 GCA_044356875.1 Pirellulaceae bacterium
CCGGCGCCTTCAGCAATGCGACCGGATTGTGGACGCTGGGCAATCTGGCCTCGGGCGCCAGCGCCACGCTGCAGATCGTCGCCACGGTCAGCGTCGCCACGCCGCCCGCCAATGGCACGATTACGAACACGGCCTCGCTCTCCGATGTCGATCAGACCGATTCGAACCAGAACAACAACAGCGGGAGCCAAATCCTCACGCTCAACCAGCTCGACATCGCCGTCAACAAAGTCATCGTCACGGGCAGTGCCACTCCGAACCGAGATGAACAGGTGACATTCCGCGTGACGGCGACCAACAACGGCCCCATTCCCGCGACCGGCTTGCAGCTCACCGACCTGCTTCCCGCCGGCCTCGCTTTCGTTAGCGCGTCGGCCTCCGGCACGTCGACCTATGCGTCGGCGACGGGCGTCTGGAACATCGGCAACTTGAGCAACGCCGCGGGCTCGAACGTCGCGACGCTCGATGTCGTCGCCCGTGTCACAGGTTCGGGGCCAACCATTCAGAACGTGGCCCGCGTCACGTCGCTCGACCAGTTCGACACCAATTCCAACAACGATGCCGATGGCGAGGATGTTTCGCCCCGCAATTTGGATCTGGCGGTGACGAAGACGGTCGATGACAATACGCCCAATCAAAACCAAAACGTCACCTTCACGGTCACTGTCACGAACCAGAGCACAACTGTTGGAGCGACCGGCGTGCGGATTGCCGACGCGTTGCCGGCTGGCTTGACCTTCGTAAGCGCCACGCCGTCCACCGGCACCTATACGAGCGGCACGGGGATTTGGAATGTCGGAGCGCTCGGCAGCACCGCCGGCACGAACTCGGCCACGCTGCAAATCGTGGCCACTGTCAGCGGCCAGTCGCCGATCACCAACGAGGCTTCGCTGGACAACGTCGACCAGTTCGACACGGTCACTACCAATAATCGCCAGTCCGTCACCGTCACGCCCAATGTGCTTGACCTAGCGGTGACGAAAACCGTCAACGACAACACGCCCAACCGCAATGAAAACGTGACGTTTACGGTGACCGTGACCAATGCTTCGGCGATCAATGCGACGAATGTGGAAATTACCGACGCGTTGCCCGCCGGATTGACATTCGTCAGCGCGACGCCATCGACAGGCACTTATAACAACGCCACTGGCATATGGACGCTCGGCACGTTGCCGAACACCGCCGGACAAAACGCGGCGACATTGCAGATCGTCGCCACGATGGCCAGTTCGACCGCTGTCACCAACACGGCGCGGCTCTCGGGCGTTTCCGAACTGGACACGAACGCCAACAACAACACCGCTTCGGTGCTCGTCACGCCCAATGTCGCCGACTTGGCGATCACCAAGACCGCCTCGCCCACGCTGGCTGGCCCCAACAATGAAACCGTGTTCACGCTCGCCCTAAGGAACAACGGGCCCGCCGACGCCACCGGTGTCCAAGTGACCGACCTGCTGCCGGCGGGTATGTCGTTCGTAGGCGTAGAATCGTCCACCGCCGGCACGACCTACAACAGCGCGACCGGAATCTGGGATGTCGGGGCGTTGAGCGCGACCGCCGGCCAGAACACGGCCAGCTTGGCGATCCGTGCCCGAGTCACCTCGACGACCGCCGTGTCGCTCACCAACACCGCCGAGGTCACTCAGTCCAACCAGTTCGATCCGGTCGACCCGAACAACCGCAGCTCGGCGACCGTGACGACGCGACAGCTATCCAAACGCCTGTTGCTCGCGGATACGGCGATCGTGCCGTAAGACGGTGGATCGGGAACCGGCCGCTGGCGCGGCTCGGCTGATGGGGAACCGGCCGCTGGCGCGGCTCGGCGGATGGGGGCGGGCGGTTCATTAGCCGACTCAGCGCCAGCGGTCGGTTATCGGGCGGGGCGGTCCGTATCCGCCTAGAACCGGCCGCTCGCGCGGCTCGGCGGATGGGGGGCGTCCCGATGCATACAACATGGACCGCGGATACTACCGCAACCACAACCTGGAACAAGTAGAGCAAGCGCTCGCGGCACAAGGGCACGCCGAACTCAGGGCCTCATGTAGCGTTTTCGAAGCTCCAAGCTCATCGAGCATTCCTAGCTGCTGGCCGATGGCGTTCGTTCTTAGGTGAGGGTGCAAACGCCAGTTCGATAGTTGATTCGATTTTACATGGTTGGCGATATGGACTTCGACCATGGCTCGATTCTGTTGGTCGATCCATGCCTTCATGTTGATGTTGCTCCAATATGGAATGCCGCTTCATGGCCAATTCGGATCACAAATGGGATGTGATTAGGTTCTGCCTCTCGAGCCGCCAAGGCGGCTTCGACGAATGTCGGTCGAACGTAGTATTGTCGAGATTCGCTGACGATCGCGACGAATTGCCCCATGGAATGACGTTCCAACGACTCTTTCAGCTCCGAGGTGTAAATTGATTTCGCATCGTCTGACGTTGTTGGCATGTCTGAATCACTCCGTGTTCGATCGTGGCAGAATAAGCCGGTTGCGACAATTGTGGACGAACAAAACGACGCAGCCAAGCCCTACTGGCACTTCGATTCGGGCGTTGCCAACGGGGTTCGTCACGAATTCTCCGTTGCCGCAAACAATCGCCGACTCCGGAATGCGCTCCCTCATTAGGTTCGCCACAGTCATCTCCGTTCGGTGAAACGACGTGGGGCTCTGCTGAGGAGCGACCCGCATTCGCACCGCTACCGAGCGGGTTAGGCCGCTGCGGTAGTACCGGGCGGCTCGTGCGGCTCCGATATGCCGGGCGGCATCGATGTCTCGAGTACCGGGTCATTCGATGGTTCAGCGCGAGCGGTCGGTGATCGGGCGCATCGGGCCGAGTCCGCCTAGAACCGGCCGCTGGCGCGGCTCGGCTGATGAGGGCGGTCGGTTATCGGGCGCATCGGGCCGAGTCCGCCTAGAACCGGCCGCTGGCGCGGCTCGGCTGATGGGGAACCGGCCACCAACTGCGACATTGCCCTCGTCGTTGTCGGCCGGTACCTTGGAACGCATGATCGACTTGGTTGAACTGTTGCCGCCCGCCGCGCCGCTCACGCCGGCTTCCCGTCCCGAATTGCTCGCGCCGGC
>JBIKVL010000789.1:0-3079 GCA_044356875.1 Pirellulaceae bacterium
ATTCGCGCTGGGACGCAGCTTCAAGATTGGCGAAAACACGCGGCCTCTTCCCACGGATCGCGTTTTCTTCGTTTACAACGGCTTTCAGAACGCCCAGGAGACGATCACTCAGGGGTTCGGCGGCGGCCCTCCGATTCAACGTCGTGGCAACATCGATATGTACACGCTTGGCTTCGAGAAGACGTTTGGCGACGAATGGAATTCGTTCGAATTCCGGCTGCCGTTCCTCGGCTACGAAAACATGCAAGACCCGGGACTGTTCTCGCCGATCGCCTACGACGTCAAGAACTTCGGCGATGTCTCGCTGTTCTACAAGCGGCTTTTGTATCGCGACGAAACGACCGCGATGACGGCCGGTTTGGGGCTTGGGCTGCCGACATCCCCCGACGTCACGGGGCGGATCAGCGGCAGCGAGTTCACGATCAACACCGATGCGATCCACTTGATGCCGTTCATCGGATTTTTGACGGCCCCGAACGACGACTGGTTCTTCCAGTCGTACTTACAACTGGATTTCGCGACGACGGGAAACCGTATCGAATCCGAATCGCCATTTTTGCCCGAGGGAAAACTGACCGAGCAAAATCTGCTGATCGTCGATTTTTCGGCGGGCCGTTGGTTGTACCGCGAGGAGACCGATGCGGGAATTCGCGGAGTGGCTTCCGTGTTTGAACTGCACTATACGACCACGCTGCAAGATGCCGACATCGTGCGGGATTCACAGAGTTTCTTTGGCTCGCCGCGATTCGGCATTTTAGGTAACCGCTTGGACGTGCTCAACGCGACCGCCGGCTTACACTTCCAATTGACCGAGCTTTCGAATCTGCGAGTCGCGGGCGTGGCTCCGCTCCGCGGCGCCTTCGATCAGCAGTTCGACGCCGAAATCCAAGTGTCTTTCAACCGGATGTTTTAGTGGCGCCTGGAGACTTGGCCACGTTGACTTGCCGCGTCTATTTCGCGTCGAGGTTCCAGACTGGGTCGAACGCTTCGGGGGGCGTTCCGAGCATCGCGACGTTGCGTTGCAGCAACTTTCTTGTCGGGTCGTCGTTGGGGAAATCGGCGAACAGTTTTCCCAGTTGGCCCATCGCTTCGATGAAACGCCCCTTCTCGAACAGCGCATAGGCCGCCTCGTAGCGCGTGCGAAGGTCGTCCCAGGCGGGCGTGCGATCGGGCACCATTTCATACAATTCCACCGGGTCGGCGATATTGACCGTGCGTACGGCCGCCAAGCGGCGAAACGCGAAATCGCCTTTGGCCGCTTGGACAGTCGACTGGGACGCGAGAATCGACGCTCCCAGATGCTTTGTCGCCCCTTGGATTCGGCTCGCCAGATTGACCGTCGTCCCGAAGGCGCCGTACTTGAACTTGCGTCGCGAGCCGATGTTGCCGACTTGGGCCAAGCCGCTATTGATGCCGATCGAGATTTCCGTCGGTTGTCCGAGTCGTTCTTTCCAGACGTCGCTGAGCGCGGGCAAGCGTCGCCGCATGGCGATCGCGGCACGGCAGGCCTGCAACGCGTGATCGGGCGTGCTGAGCGGCGCGCCCCACAGCGCTTCGAGCGAATCGCCGCCGTAGTCGACAAGCACGCCGTCATGTTCGGCGACGCAATCGGAGATCTCGCTGAGCACCGCGTGGACCCAGTCGATCGCCTGCTTCATGCCGGTCCTGGAACTAACCCGGCTGAACCCCTTGATGTCGCAAAACATGATAGTGACATCGGCGTCGCGGGTCGCCAGCATTTCGTCGCCGCGCGACTGCAGCTCCCGCGCGAGTTCCGGCGTGAAGAATTGCTCGAACCGCACCCGTTCGGCGATTAGTTTCCGCTCCTGCGCGAGCCGGGCGAGTCCCGTCGCCACGCCATACGCCAGCAACTCGAAGAGTTTCGCTTCGATTTCGCTCAAAGGGTTCGTCGAGTTCCGTTCGCGCGACGTGGATGACCGGCCTTCGCCATACAACGCGCCAATCAGGTCGCCGGAGGCGTCGAGGATCGGGGCGGCGATGATCGATTGAACGCCCACGAGGCTAGCGGCGAGTCCCTGCCGCTGCGGGATCGCGTGATAGAAGGTGTGGCGCATATCCGCCACCCGTTGCAAAATCGTTTCACTGGGCCGCCACGAATCGGGCACCGCGCGGCCCTGCGCCCAGACCGCGGCCACGTTCCAGCGGAGGCTTTGTTGAACGGTCGGTTTGAGCACCACCGCGACCGTGTCCAGGTTCACCATTTCCGACGCGGCCATCACCGCCTTTTTGAGGAAATCCTCCGAGCCGGCGGCGCTTTGGAACACCTCCATGGTGGCCTGGATCCACGTCAACACCGCTGCGGGGTTCGTCCTCGCGTCCAGCGATTCGAGGCTGGCGACCGAGACCTTGGGAATTCGGCCCGAACCCAGCATCGTGCCGCTGCCCGGGGCGAGCGCGGGTTCCATGAGCGACCGCAAGCTATCGTCGGTTTGTCGCCATTCCAAATGGACGACTTTCGCCCCCAGTTCGCAGGCGATCGGCAACTCGATTTCCAAGGTTTCCCCCGGCGCCAGTCGGCGGTTGCCCGGCAAAGCGATGTGCGCGATCGAGCTCTCATTGCGAAGCGCGACGTGCGTCGACCCCTTGGGCTCGACCCGCAGGTGGCGGCGGGAGACATTGGTCTCCGTCATTTCCGCGATGACGATGCGGTCGTCTTGTGGACGCTGGACTTTAGCGTACGGCACTGGGTCGTGCGTTTCGCGCCGACCTATCTCGGTGGAACGGAGCAGGGTGAACTGAGCGACGACTCGCGGTCCCTCGTACACTTTCAGCACCAATTCGCCAGCGGATTGCGAACCGGGCATCGAACGGCCACTCATAGGTCCAGCTCAAAAAAATCGTGGGCCAAAACGGTTTCGGGAAAGATGCGGCGGAGCCGCCCCAGATCGGGAAAAGTCGCCTCGTCGGCGATCGGATCAACGTGCGTGAGCACTAGCCTTCCAACGCCCGCCCGGCGCGCAAGGTCGGCGACCGCCGTCTCGCAACTGTGGCCCGTCAGCGCCGCGAGATCGGCTTGGTCGTCGCGGAAATTGCACTCGTGAATCAGCACGTCGACGCC
>JBIKVL010000042.1:0-11123 GCA_044356875.1 Pirellulaceae bacterium
TGACGCCTCGAAATTCGCCGTGACGGCGCTCGGCACCGCCACTTGGAACGAAGAGGCGCCGAACGGCGTCCGCATCACCAATGTTTTCCCTGGGGAAGTAAACACGCCGATCCTGGAAAAACGGCCCGCCCCGGTTTCCGAAGAACGCAAGGCGAAAATGCTCCTACCCGAAGATGTCGCCGACATGGTGCTCGCGATCGCCCGCCTACCCGCCCGCGCCCACGTCCCCGAAATCATCATCAAGCCAACCGTGCAGGACTACATCTAGCAGACTGGTCATGCTGTTCACGCTGACAAGCTGTTCACGCTGACAAGCTGTTCACGCCGGCAGACTGTTCACGCCGGCAGACTGTTCATGCTGGCAGACTGTTCATGCTGGCAGACTGTTCATGCTGGCAGACTGTTCAAGCCGGCCGGCCGGTCATGCCAGCACGCAGCGAACGCCAGCAAGTGGCGCACGCTAGCACGTAGCAAACGCTATCACCTAGCAAACGCCTTTCTCGAAGTTCCGCCTCGCCGAGTAGACTTGATGGCTCAACCGCATCGCATCCGTCTTCGCGGACCGTGGGAATGTCGCCCGCTCGCCTGGAGCGAACCGGATCAGAATGCGCGACCGCTTCCGACGGCTGGCTCGCTATCGATGCCGTCGGATTGGTCGCCGATCGCCGGTCCCGACTTTCGCGGCCGAGTGCGGTTCACTCGCCGGTTCGGCTGCCCGACCGGCATTCTGGACGGCGATCGGGTCGAGCTTGTGGTCGAGGCCGTCGACTATGCGGCGACGATCGAGCTCAACGGCCAGCCGCTCGGGAACACTCGCTGGGGCACCGGACCGTGGCGCTGCGAGATCACACCTTGGCTGCAAGCCGCGAACGATCTGCGGATCGTGGTGGAGTTGCCGATCGAAACGCCGGATGCGGCGCTGGACCGCGGCGAGCGGACTGGACGGCCAGGTGGCCTCGTGGGGGAGGTTCGATTGGAAATCCACGAGCGATCGCCGAGCGACCGCTGACGAACCGTCTGCGGATGCGAGCGGGGATTCCTCGATCGGTCGTAGCGGCGGAAATCACGCCAATACTTGACACTCTCGCGGCTGAAAACTACCGTGCCCACTTTTCCGAGGTGGCTGCGCGGCGTTCCGATGGGGCGTTTAGCGGAGCGGACCGCGGTAGGCGGCGAGCTCGTTGGTAATGTCCCGAGCCGTCAAGTAATCCCCAAGGGGTCGTCGAATGTCGAAATCCACTGTCGGTGCCGCTCAAAGCGGTTCCAAAGACCAACTGCTTTTTTGGGGCTGTTTTGTGGCGTTGGTCACGACAGCGTTCGGGTTTATCGCCCGCATGTTCCTCATTGGAACCTGGGAGAAGGAATTCGGCCTCGACCCGGCCGAATCGGGCCGGCTGGCGGGCATCGGCATCTGGCCGTTCGCCGTTAGCATCATCGGCTTCAGCCTGGTCATCGACAAAGTGGGCTATAAGATCGCGATGTTCGCGGCGTTCTTTGGCCACTTGCTGTGGGCCGTGATGGGCGTCAGCGCCTTCTATATCTCCCAAGGCGGCAACAAGGAACTCGCCTACAGCCTGCTGTACTGGGGCAGCCTCATCCTGGGTTTGGCGAACGGCACGATCGAAGCGTTCATCAACCCGGTCGTAGCCACTATGTTCAGCAAAGAAAAGACGAAGTGGCTCAATATCCTGCATGCCGGTTGGCCTGGTGGCCTCGTCGTCGCCGGCATGCTAACCATTTTCCTCGACTTCCTGCCGTGGAGCGTCAAGGTCGGCATGTTGGCGGTGCCGGCGGTGATCTACTTCCTGATGTTGGCCCCGCTGAAGTTTCCCGTCCAGGAGCGGGAGGCGGCTGGAGTTAGCTACAAGGAAATGCTTGCCGAATTCGGCGTGCTCGGCGCCTTGGTGGTCGGTTTCCTCGTCACGCTGCAGTTGCTCGACTTCTTCCCCGACTCGAACCAGTACATCTTCATCGGCATCGGCGTGGCGATCGTCGTTGGCTTCGGCGTGTACACCCAAGCGCTGGGCCGGATGCTTATGTTCTTCATGGTGCTCATCATGATGCCGCTGGCCACGACCGAAATCGGCACCGACGGCTGGATCACCAAGATCATGGAAGGGGTGGCCGAGGGCAATTTCCATCCTGGTTGGATCCTTGTTTACACGTCGGCCATCATGATGGTGCTGCGGTTCTTCGCGGGTCCGATCGTGCATAGCCTGTCGCCGCTGGGCCTACTGGCCGCTAGCGCGATCTTGGCGATTGCCGGCCTATTCATGCTCTCCTCCGCCACGGGCGCGATGATCTTCATCGCCGCGACCCTGTATGGCTTTGGCAAAACGTTCTTCTGGCCCACCACGCTCGGCGTGGTCGCCGAACAAACGCCCCGCGGCGGCGCCTTGACGCTCAACGCGATCAGCGGGATCGGCATGTTGGCGGTGGGAACGCTGGGTTTCCCCTACATCGGCACGTTGCAATCGGCGAAGAACATCGACGCCCTGGTCGCGTCCGACGCCGCCCAGTCGCTGGCTCTGGTCCAAGACGGCAAGTTGGCGGCCGTCACTGAGAAATCGATTTACAAGATCATCCCATATTCGGCTGTCGACCAAGCCAAGATCGACGCCGCGATCGCCGCCAAGCCGGCCGCCGAGCAGGACAAGCTGAAGGAGGACGTCAAGACGGCCGTCGACCGCAGCAATCAAAAGGCGCTCGGCAACATGGCGGCATTCCCCGGCGTGATGCTCATCGGCTACCTGGCACTCATCCTCTATTTCCGCTCGCAAGGCGGTTACAAGGCGGAAGTGCTTGTGGGCCACGCCGCCCAAGACGACAAGTTCACCGGCGGCGTCACGGGCCCCGCGGACGCATAGAGCCGGGGCTCATCCCTACCGGCCATTGAAAGCGTGATAAGGGCGATGTCCGACGGCATCGCCCTTTTGTTTGACCAATAGACCGCGCAGCGCTCATGGCGCCGAGCGTCCCACCAATCCACGTCCCTCGATGTCGTCCGGGGTAGATTCGTCATGAACGAGGCTACAATGTCCATGCGAACATTTTTCAGGGTTGCCATGGAGTGGTTGGCGCCACGGTCCGCCCCGACCAATTTTCTTTGCCTGGTGCTTCTCGGCTTGGCACTGGACGGTGTGTTGGGTGCAGCGGCGATCGCGGCATCCCAAGACCAGCCGGCGTCAACCGCGCCCCGCCGTCCCAATATCGTCTTCATCTTTTCGGACGACCATGCTTGGCAGGCGGTGAGCGCCTACGGCGAGTCCCGCCGATTGTTGGAAACGCCGAACATCGACCGGATCGCGAAGCAAGGCGTGCGATTCGATCGCTGCCTGGTGCCGAATTCGATTTGCGGGCCGAGCCGCGCGACGGTGCTCACCGGCAAATACAGCCATGCCAACGGCTTTTACAACAATACCAATAGCCGCTTCGATGGCTCTCAAACCACCTTCCCGAAACTGCTCCGTGGCGCCGGCTATCAGACGGCGGTGATCGGCAAGTGGCACCTGGTGAGCCCGCCGACCGGCTTCGACCACTGGCATATCCTTCCTGGCCAAGGGGTGTACTACAACCCGCCGATGATCCGCGACGGCCAGAATGTGAAACATCAAGGCTACGTCACCGACATCATCACCGACCTCTCGTTGGAATGGCTGAAGGGCCGCGACAAATCGAAGCCGTTCATGCTCATGTGCCAGCACAAGGCCCCGCATCGCGAATGGGCGCCCGCTCTGCGGCACCTCGGCCACAACGGCGACCGCGTGTATCCCGAGCCGGATACGCTGTTCGACGACTACGCGGGCCGTGGCAAAGCCGAGCGCGAGCAGGACATGACGCTCGAGCGGACCTTCACGCCGCTCGACGCGAAGCTCGCCACGCCCGCCCAGTTGAACGCCGAACAGCGGGTCCAGTGGGACGCCTATTACGGACCGCGGAACGAGGCTTTCCGCCAGCAGAATCCACAAGGCCGGGATTTGGTGAAATGGCGTTACCAACGCTATCTGCACGACTATTTGGGGTGCATTAAGGCGGTGGACGAAAGCGTGGGGCGCGTCCTTCAATTCCTCGACGACGAGGGGCTCGCCGACAATACGATCGTGATGTACTCCTCCGACCAGGGCTTTTTCTTGGGCGAGCACGGCTGGTTTGATAAACGGTGGATTTTCGAAGAGTCGCTCCGCACGCCGCTGGTCGTCCGCTGGCCAGGAGTGGCGAAGCCCGGGGCCGTGAACACGGACTTGGTGAGCAACGTCGATTTCGCCGCGACATTCCTCGACGCGGCCGGTGTTCCGGCGCCCGCCGACTTGCAAGGCCCCAGCCTAGCGCCGCTACTGCGTGGCGAAACACCCAAGGATTGGCGCCAATCGTTTTATTACCACTATTACGAATTTCCCGGTCCCCACTCCGTGCGCCGCCACTATGGCGTGGTCGACCGCCGCTATAAGCTCGTCCGTTTCTATGAACCGGATGTCAACGCCTGGGAATTGTTCGATCTGGAAAAGGATCCGCGGGAGATGCGGAGCGTCTATGGCGATCCGGCTTACGCGGAGACGACAAAGCGGCTCCACGCCGAGCTCGACCGGCTGCGCAGCGAGCTCAAAGTCCCCGACCCTGATCCGGCCGAAACCGAGATTCGTCTTGGCCCGCCCGCGAAGAAGAAGCTCACAAAGGCCGCTCGCTAAGGGGCGACCACGGATATCGCGGACGCGCACGGAGCGCGAATACGTCCACTGCGTGAACATTGTCGTTCGACAAGCCATTCTTTATTAACATTTAATATTTTCTCCCTCCCCCACACCGATGGCGAACACCGCTGAGCTGCCGTTGAGCTATTGCACGAATGTGCATCCGTGCCGCGACGCGGCGGACGTCGCTCCCATGCTCGACCGATACACGCTGCCGGTGCGGGCGGCCAGCCGTTTTGAGATCGCGGCCGGCCTCTGGTTGCCCGCGACCGCCATCGCGCAGGTTGTCGCGTCGCCGACGGGGATCGCCGAGCTATCCCGGTCGTTGGAACTCCGCGGACTGAAATGCTATACGCTCAACGCGTTTCCGTTTGGCGATTTCCATAGCGAGCGAGTGAAAGAGAACGTCTATTTGCCCGACTGGGCGGACCCGCGGCGGCGGGAATACACGTTTCGCTGCGCGACGGTGCTGGCGGGCTTATTGGGCGAACTTTCCGAAGGCAGTATTTCAACGCTGCCGCTCGGCTTCAAAGGGTTTGGGTACCCGCCGGCGTTTTTTGACGCGGCGATCGCCCAGTTGCTGGGACTGGCCGAAGACCTTGATCGATTGGCGCGGGACACTGGAAAGTGGATCCGGTTGGCGCTCGAGCCCGAGCCGTTTTGTCTGTTCGAGACGACCGCCGAGACGATCGCGTTCTTCGAGCGGCTGTTTCGGGCCGCCGAGCAATCGGGACGCGGCATGGTGGCTCGGCGGCATCTTGGAGTCTGCTACGACGTCTGCCATCAAGCGGTGGAGTTCGAGGATGCGGCGGCGGCGATCCAGTCGTTGACCGCTGCGGGGATCCGCATCAACAAAGTGCAGGTGAGCTGCGCGGTGGAAGTCCCCGATCCGCGAGATCCAGCGCAGCGGGAGGCGCTGCGGAAATATGTCGAGCCCCGGTATCTGCATCAGACGATGGGACGCTGTGCGAAAACGGGCGAGGTAGCGCGGCTCGTCGATTTAACCGCCGAATTCCTCGACGCGCCGCCACCGGAGTTTCTCGACGCCAGTCCGTGGCGCGTGCATTTCCACGTTCCGGTTGATGTCGAACGACTCGGCGTATTACGCACCACGCGGCAGGAACTGGAACGCGCGCTCGACGCCATCCGGCGACTTGATTACGCGCCCCATCTGGAGGTCGAAACTTACACTTGGCCGGTCATGCCTGGAGCCGATCCAGTGTCGCTCGTCGATGGTTTAGCCCGCGAACTGACCGCGACCCGCGAATTGCTGGCGGGGCCGCTGAACTTTTGAACCACGAAAGACACGAATCACACAAAAGCCCATGCCGAGTTATTCGCTCTTCGACCTCCAAGCCACCAGCCCAAACTATGTAAACATAAGTTCATTCCAGATATTCCCACGATGAGCGCATGGTTTCGTGTGTTTCGTGTGTTTCGTGGTTCGTCCATCCGGCGTCACGCGTTCAAGGCGTCCGAGGACGGTAACGCTCTTGTCGTGAGTTAATGCTTAGGGCGGTACGCCTGGCCACTCATCGCCATCAACATGGATTCGCGCGAATCGTCTGATTCGTGGTTACCTGCCAACTCGCTGTTCATTGCCATTGAAAGTGGCAGGAGCTTTCGAGGAATTTGGGAAATTTTTTCGGTCGCCCCTCAGTCTTGGGTCGCCGCCTCTGCCAAGCGGTTCGTGGACGCGAACACTAAATGCGGTCGAGCGATGGCTCGACCTAATCGAGTTGCTCGACCGCGCTGACATCCAGCCAGTTGTCCGTCGCCGCGAACTCCGCGAGAACATTGTCTGAGAAGGCGGCTGCGGCGTCGCCGTCCGCGATGATCGAAGCGTCCGTGAAGCCCGTTGACTCGGCCGCAGGGGCGGCCTCTTGGTTGCTTGCAGCGCGAGTCGGCGGGCTTGCGAGTGCGGGTGGAGCGAGCGTGGGAATCGCGTAAAGGCTGGCAATCGATGTCGCGAGGCTTGGGGCGGCCTCGAAGGGGATCATGACCGCCTCGCCCGTGACTGCCTCGCCTATGACTGCCTCGCCTATGACTGCCTCGCCTATGACTGCCTCGCCTTCGGCCGCCTCGCCCGTGACACCGTTGAGGCGGTTGATCACGAGGAGCGCGTCCCGGGGTTCCACGACGTTGTTGCCAGTCACGTCGAGGAACGGCGCCGGTGGACGGTTGGGATTGACGGGCCGCGGCAAGATGTTTTGGTTCGAGTACTGCGGATTGTTGAGCTCGTTGATGATCAGCAGCGCGTCGAGCGGTTCGACGCCGCCGCTATTGTCGACGTCAAGCGCCTGGGCGGGGTTCCGCCATGGGAACTCGGGGCTGGGCGAAAGCGACACGCTGTTCAATCGCAGGCCGGTTGACGCGCCGTTGACGTCCACGAGATCGACAGGCCCCGTCCCTGCAAGGACTTCGCCTATCGCCATCGGAAAGGCGGTGGCGACGCCCGCGACATGGATCGGCGTCGCCGAACGCAGCACGATCGGCGTCTGAAATCGGGGCGTGATCGTGACGAGAATCTCGAACGAAAGTTGCTGATCCGCGCTGCCGGACGCGGCGAACGGCGGCAGATCGAGGACCGCTGGGGTGGTGTTGAGTCGCTCTTCGACAAGTCCCGTGGAGGAGCTCGCGGGCCGCAGTGCGATATCCACTCGGCCTAAAGTCGAGTAGCCGCGGAGGGCGAGCGCGGTGAGTTCCAAGGCCGCCTCGTTGCGGCCATCGCCGTCGAAATCGCCGGCGCTTCCATCGTTCGCCACATACAGCTTGAAGGTCGACGAGCCGACGAGGGGCAGCGTGAGCGTGCTCGAATCCAGCAAGGCCAACAACACTTGACCTTGGGTTGCCGGATAAGTCGTGGTGCGGGATTCGGCGGTGTAGCCCCCGAAATCCAAGCCAATGAGTTGCGTGAACAATCCCAATGACACTTGGTAATCGCGGCCGGGCAACACTTGGCCACGCAATTCGCCAAACTCGGGAAACGTATCCGTACTGATCGTCACGTACAGATTGCCAGCGAGCAGTTTTTCGAGCGATGTTTGATCGAGAGTGAAATGGCCGCTGAGCGGCCCTGTCGCCCCAGGTTGAGCATTGGCGGCGGCCAACAAATCCACAATGACCACCTCGCTGTGCTGCGTCGCCGTGCCCTCGCGCAGACTGATCGATTCCACCACTCCATTCAAGGTGTCGTAGTCGAGCTGGAAAGAGACTTGGTTCGTCGAGGCGTTGAAGGAGGAGGCGTTGAAGGAGAAGGAAGCGAAGCCGACCGCCGACGTGCCGCTCGGAACTGGCCCGTTGCGACCGGACATGAATGCGGTCAAGTCGGGCGCGGTTCGCACATGCTCGGGACGCGCCGCCTCCCGGATCGTGAAATCGCCCGCAGGTAGATCAAAAATCCGCCAAACACCGCGTTCCGAATCGATATCGATCATTCCGTCGCCATTCAAGTCGACATCGGCGGTCGTCGCCGTGTCCACGACTTGACCGTTCGAATCGACCGCCTCAATCACCCAACCGTTGAGATACGGTTCGCCAGCGTCGTGCTCGTGGTCTCGATCCAAATCGTTGAACTTTCGGCCCCGCAATTCGGGCCGGGAAGAAACCATCAGCAGCCAATCTTCCACCTCGCCGTCTGAAGCCGCACCGGTTGGCGTCAGAACGGCCTGACTGCTAAAGCGAAACCGGGCGGCTTGAAACGTGTTCAGTGTCGCGTTCGCCGGAACGTTGACCGTTAATGAGGACTCGCCGGTTGCGAGCACGGCTCCGACGAAAACCGTCTCGTTCGCGTCGCTCCAATCGCCGTCGGCGTTCCAATCGAACCAAGCGCTCAGCCGTCCCGGACCGCTCGCCACCACGCGGATCTCCACCGCCGCGCCGGCGACGAACTCTTGGGGAAACGCCACACCATCCTCGTCGGGAATGGGCTGGTTCTGATCGTCGCCATCCACAAAAGGCGACGGTACGCCGTCGGGTTCCTCGTCCACAGTGGCACCAAGGAAGTAGCCGGGAACGACCGTGTGCGACGCTCCGTTGTCGACTAGCAGGGTTGGATAAGGCTCGGGCGCGTCGCCGAAATCGGCGAACACCCGCCGCGACTCCAGTCGCTCGCAACGCAGCGCAAGTCGCCGTCGCTCGCTCAGCCGGACACCGTGGAGTCGCGCCAGCGCGATTCGAAGCCGTTCCCATCCCATAGGTCGATCCTCGCCCAATCCTTGGGGCATTAGTGTCAGGTCCGTGGGCCGCCGTCGGCTCACGAGTTGCCACGTGCGGACGAAGGAACCATGTCGATCAGACAGGCTCAACCGTCCTCAACGCGGAGCGCGGCGGCGACCGCTTGCTCGGAACGTGTAGAGGTCCGTCCGCGCGGCTGGCGGATCGCGCCGTGGTTGCTCGCCTTCTCCCGACTCCACATCCTCGCCGCCTTCCGACTCCCGAGTGGCGGGGAAAGAATAGGATTCGCGCAGCCATCTTCCAAGATCGATTTGCTGACAACGCTCGCTGCAAAACGGCCCAAACTTAAAGTCGCCGGGGTCGAACAGCCGCTGGCAGGTGGGACAATGAGTTCCAGGCATAAACGCAGTCACCAAAATCAAGCTCAAACCACGGATGGAGCGAAACTAGGGTTTCGGAGATCCTTTTCCCAAGCCTTCGAAGAACTGGCGGGCTTGCTCGCGTTGGCTGCGAGTGAGGGATTGGTCAGGCAAGGCGTCGGGATCGGTGCGGAGCGATTCCACCACTTCCTGCCGTACTGAAGCGACCGATTTTCCGGCGATGTTCGGTCCATCGGCGAACCCGGTGCGGACCGCTTCACCCGCCTTCACTTTGGTCTTGGCCCGAGTGTCATAGAACTTGCCGTCGGCGTCTTCCTCAGGCCGATCGCCAGCTCCGCGTCCCTTGCCGAGGCCACGTCCGGGTTGGCCGCGTTGCGAGCTGAATCCTTGTCCTTTCTGGCCCTGCCCTTGGCCTTTTCCCTTGCCCTGGCTCTGGCATTCCTGGCAGCCGGCCCCCTGGCATTTTCCGCAGTTCATCGAGCTCTTCGCGTCCGCGATCTCGTCCATCAGCTCGTTCACGGTTTCCAGTTGGTCGAGCTGGGCCTGGGCTTGCTCCAGGTCTTGCGCTAGTTCGCCCAATTTGTCAGCCGCCTTTTGGCAGTCGCCGTCTTTGCAAGCTTGTGCCGCCTCATTGAGCTTCTGCGCCATGTTCTCCAGATTCTCGATTTGCTTGCCCTGCTTGTTCAGCTCGTCGAGCTTCTGCTGCAACTTGGCGGCCGCTTCGGTTTCGCCGGCGGCTTGCTTCTGTTGGATTTGTTGTTCAAGTTCCTTTTTAGCCTGCTCGAAGTTGTTCGCCGCCTCGGCCAACTGCTCCCGCATTTGTTCGAGCTGTTTGGTGAGCTGTTCACGCTGGGCGTTGTCCAGCTTGCCTTCCTTCAGGTCTTTTTGGAGTTGGTTGAGCTGCTTCAAGGCCTGCTTCATGTCGCCCTGTTGCATCGCCTTGCCGAACTTGTCGGCGGGCCCCTTTTCGAGATTCTTGAGCTGTTCGAGCTGCTTGCGCATGTTTTCGGCGGACGACAAACCGTCGCGGCGTTGTTGCAAGCTCTTCGCCATCTCGTTGAGATTCAGCAAGGCCGTCTTGCGATCGATCGCCTGCTTGTCCTTCAACTCGTCTGTGCCTTGTTGGAGCTTCTTGAAGAGGTCTTCGGCGTCCGCCAATCCGCTCTCCGTCGCCCGCTTCCGCTGCTCTTCCAACCGTTTTTTCAGTTCATCAGCCGACTTTCGAATCTGGTCGCGAACCTGCGCGGCGGCCGTATCGGACGCCTCGGTGCTCGATTGCGGCGCGGTCGCGTTCGCGACAAGCGCGAGGAGGACGGCTCCGAGCGCCGGGGCCACCGGCAAGGCGGCGGTCCAGCGGGCGCGAACCGCGAATCGCTCGGGAATCTCGACGAGCGCCACGCGTTCCGCCGTATCGCGGAGCAACGCTTCGCCCATCGACGACTCGCGTTCTTCCGGTGAGAGCAGCAACGAGCTGGCGACCCGATCCCGCAAACCAAAGCGACGATCGATTTCGACCGCCGCTTCATAATCGCCGCGACGTTTCCACCAAGTCGCGGCGACGGCCGCCAACAGGCCTGCCACCGCCGAGCCACCGGTCCAGGAAGCGAGCCACAGCTGCCAGCCGGCATCGGTCGCAGTCGCGGGCAGGAACACGAACTTGGGAACGGCCAAGCCCACGCACGCGACGAGCAACGCCGCGAACATCGTCCACGGGGCCAGCCGCAGGAATTGTTCGAGGTTCAGACGCCACCGGGCCCGAGCCACTTGCCGCACGATCTCGTTCATGGAAAAGCACTCCCAGTTCGCGGGGAAACTCGCGGGGAACTAGACGAGCATTCTGCACCGGAATCTTCCTGGGCAGATTATAGGCCAGTTGACC
>JBIKVL010000043.1:0-11120 GCA_044356875.1 Pirellulaceae bacterium
AGTGTCCCCTGCGCGGCGGCCACAGGTGAATGGGACGCGCTTCGGTTCCTGCAAGAGTATCCACTCGAGCGTCTCTGTGACAACGCCCGTTTAGATCGCGATGATTTGATCAATCTAATGACGACGGCCGTGTATGACAGGGCAATGGCGTTGGCGTCGATAGGTATCGATCAGATTCAACGCCATGTCGGGTCGGCCACTTAAAGCCGATTGTCGCTTTCGGATTCCAGTAGTCGGAAATCGCCCGACTCGTGCCGCACCGGCAAGTCCGAAGTTTATCGTCCCGAGAAGCGGCGGAGCGCCTCGCGGTTCAATTCCACGCCGAGTCCCGGGGTCTCGGGGATCGCCAAATAGCCTTCCGCATCGAGCTGAAACGGGCGGGCGATGATCTCGTCGATGTACGGCGCTGGCGTTAGATACTCGACATATTTGGCTACCGGGATCGCGGCTGCCAAGTGCAGGTCGGCGGCGAGTCCGATGGCCGTGTTCCAACCATGGCTCACGAATTGGATGTTGTGGTCGTACGCCATCCAGGCGATCCGCCGCGCCTCTGTCAGTCCTCCGCATTTCGTCGCGTCGGGTTGGACAATATCGAGCGCGCCGCGTTCAATCCATGGTTGGAACGACTGGCGCCGTGTCAGCACTTCGCCACCCGTGATCGGAATCGGCGAGACATTCCGCAGCCGAATGAACCCTTCGATATCGTCCGGCGGCAACGCCTCCTCGAACCAGCCAATCTGGTAATTCGCCAGCATCTCGGCGGTGCGTTTCGCCCATTTGTAGCCATGCGGCCAGAATTGCTCGCTGCCGCCAGCGTCCACGAGCAAGTCGATCCCGGGCCCCGCCGCGTCGCGAGCCGTCTTCACCAAGAGTTCATCGAAGGCCGAATCGCGTCGGCCAAAGGGTCGCCATCCCAGCTTGATCGCGCGAAAACCGCGGCTGGCGATCGACCGAATGTTGTCGGCCAACGGTCCCGGCTCGTCGAACAGAATCGACGCGTACGGCTTAATGCGATGGCGGTAGTAGCCGCCGAGCAGCCGGGCGACCGGCTGGCCGCACGCCTTGCCCAGCAGATCCCAAAGAGCGATATCGATACCGGAAATAACATGTTCGAGCGTGCCGCCGCGTCCCTGCCAAAAGACGCTCTGCCGCAACTTCTCGCTCACCCGTTCCGGCTCGATGGCCGATTCGCCTTCCCAATGTTGCCGCAGCGTCGCCACCCCGGCCTCGACGAGCGCCGAGTTCGTGAACACGCTGCCAATGCCAGTCAGCCCCTCGTCGGAAACCACCTCGACCAAGGCGTGCAAGTCGTCCTCGGGCTCATGGCCCTCGGGCCAGCCTCCGTCCACGGTGCCGCCTAGTAAGCGATGGACGACGATCTCGCGAATCTTCATCAGTGGCGTTTCCACGAGTAAACAGGACGGGGAGGTCAGGCACCAACAACTTGCATCGCGTCTTCGACGCCGTTCCAAACTCAGCGGCGAACGAGATCGGCGGCCAAGTCGTCCAAGATATCCGCTAGCGGATCGCGGTTGGCGGAAGTGCCGCCACCCGCCGATGACCCTGTCGCCAGCCGAGACAATACGCCGTCAATGGCGGTCGAATTGGACGGGCCTCCCGACACGACAAACGCGGAGGACGCAGCCACGACGACATTGGAACCAGCGGTGGCTGAGCGGCTGGCCGCGGCAGGCGAACTGACGAGTACGGGCGAACTGACGAGGACGGGCGATACATTGACTCGCAAACCGCCGAAGGCAAGGCCTCCGAACGTAACGCTGACCGTGAAGCCCGAAGACGAGCGACCAGACTGCGGAGCGGCTCCGGGGAAGTAAGCGACTCCTTGGGGAGTCGTGTTTCCAGTCGTCAACGCGAAGAAACTGGTCAACGTGGGAGCGGTCGCGGTGCGGGCTTCGGCGTAACGGTACACGCGGTCCGTGCCGCTATCCACAACCCAAATGTCAGCCGAGGCCCCCGTGGTATCGATCGCGATTCCAGTCGGAGTGCGGTTGGCGGTGTTCAGCAACCACGAGTTTTGCAAGACGCCGGTCATGTTGTAACGAAACACGCGATCGGTGGTGGCGTCGTTGACGACCCAAATGGAAGTGCCGTCGGTAGCGAGATCCTTCGGGGTGAGGTTTTGCGAATTGAGCGCGAACGAACTGGTGGCCGTGGCCGTTCCAGTCCGCAGAGCCGCCGCGTTCGCATAGTAGTAGACGCGGTCGCCGCGGCTCTCGACCACCCAGATGTTCGTGCCGTCCGTCGCGATTCCCTCGACGGTCGATGTCGTTGGCATCGTGCCAAGCGTCCAGTTGCCCAAGAGCGTCCCCGCCCCGTTGTAGACGAAAACGACCCGATTGCTATTCAAGACCCAGCGAATCGATCCGTCAGAATTGGTGGCGATTCCACGAGAGGCCGCATTCGCGGTGACATTGGCTTGGTTTCCGTTGGCGACACCCAGCGCGCTGTAGGCGTAGACGCGGTCAGGACTGCCGTCATTGACCACAAAGAAGTTGGACGCGACCGGATCATCATTGTCGGTGTTGGTGAAGGCGACGTCCGGCGGGTTGAATCCGGTATACCGCGAGTCGGTGGATGTGGCCGCCCCGAGCACGACATTGTAGGCGATGTCGCCGTCGTCGATCGAATCGTCCACGCCCGTGACTTGCACGGTTTGCGGCGTGCTCCAGTTCGTCGGTGTAAAGACTAGCGAAGCAACGCTGACTCGCCCCTCAGTCGCGTCGCTGACACTAACAGGAATCGTCACGTTCGCTGTCGGAGCGGCGGTGAGCACGACGGTGAAACTGGCCCCGCCACCGGCCTCGGTGGTGGTGCTGCCCGGAGTGGGCGTACTCACGGTGACTCCGACGGGAACCGCGGTGCCATTGAGGAACTCGACAATCCGCTTCAGCAATTCCCTTTGGTTGTTGGGGTTGGACGCCGAAGTGCTCACCGCCTCGAACGGGAAGGTGGTGAAAACCACTCCAAAGCCGCCCGCGTCATAATTGCCCCGGTAACTGATGGAAGAGAAGGCCGAAGGCGCGCCGGCAACGCCGTGCAGGAACATGCCTTCGGCGCCAGCAGCGGGCGTGACCGAGTCGACGTAGAGCGACGGATAATCCGCCGGCTTGGTCAACGACAGCGTCATCCCGTAGCTGACAAGGTTTCCCGCAACTCCGGTTTCCGTATGGTTGGAGGAAACGACGTCGTCCCTGTAGCTGGCGACTTTCAGATAGTTCTGGCGGAAGGTCGCCGAGGGATTGTTGTAGAGCGCGTCCTGGCCCGACAAATACAGCCGTCCGCCCGCGTCCAAGTAGCTCATCAGGGCCGACTGATCGGCGGCAGTCAGTCCGGCCGTGGCAGACTGGTATTCCGATCCCGTGTTCCACACCACGATGTCGTAGTTCGCCAGATCGGCCGCCGTCGGGCCGGTCCCCACGAGGGCGACATCCCAGACATCGTACGAATAACTATTCGCGTTCATGGCGGCCGTAAAGAATCGCTCGTACGACTCGCCCATGTCGTCATCGACAAGCAGATAGGGAGCCGTCGCCAACGTGGTGAAACTGGCGGCGGGGGAACTCACCAAATTTCCCGCCGCGTCCCGCGACCGGATCGAATAGTAATAAGTGGTCGAAGGCGTTAACCCGGTGAGCGTCGCTAGGTGGCTCGTGACCAGTTCGATGTTTCGGGAAGTGAGATTGAGATCGGAAGCGGACAATCCGTAGGCCACTTCCGTCGTGGAGGCTTCGTTGGTGGACCAGCGAATCTCCGCCATGGATACCTTGGGAGAGATACTGAGGTTGGTCAAGGTCGGCGCCACGGCGTCCACCGTCGCGGTCACGGTTTGGCCAAGTCCAGCGTAAACAGCCGTGATAGTATCGTTATGGGACACTTCGAGAACGCCGTTGGCGGCCGGCGTTCCCGTGGCGATCGAAATGGTCCCGGTGAACCGGCCAGTGTTCACGCCCGACTCGGTCAAGACCACGGTCTCCGGCGTCGACTCGGTCGTGCTGCGGATCGTCACCGTTACGGTTTCGGCGACAGAGGCGTTGACGTTCGCGTTCGAATGCGTCACCGCGATCGTGGCCGTCGACGGCGCGCCGTAAACGGGCCGATCGAGCGAAATCGATTGAGCTAGTCGCACCGCTTCGTAGACATTCAATCTACCGCCCGTTGTGGTCTTCCCGGACAGGGAGGTGGTCGGAGTGGCGGTTCCCAAAATGGCTTGACGAATGGTCGCCGCGCTGGTCCCAGGCGGCACCATCGAGGCGTACAGGGCGACCGCGCCCGTCACGTGCGGCGTCGCCATCGAGGTGCCGTTATAGCTGGCGTAGGTGTTGGAAGGCACAGACGACCAAATGCCGCTGCCGGGCGCGCCGATATCGACCGAAGTGGCGCCATAGTTCGAGAACGAGGACAAGCCGCCCGTGTTGGTAATCGCGGCCACGGAAATCACGGAATCGTAGGAAGCGGCGGACTCCGTCGAAGTGCCAATCGTTGTGTTGTAATTCGCCGGATAAGCCGCGACGCTGTCGTTGTTGCTCGATTCATTGCCCGCCGCGGCGACGAACAGGATGTTGGCTTTCGCCGCGCGCAGAATCGCGTCATGCAACCCCTGCGAATAGCCGCCGCCACCCCAGGAATTGTTGCTCGCGACAATATTTAGATTGTGCCGAGTCTTTAGATCCGTCAGGTAATCGATCGCCCGGATGGCGTCGGCCGTGGTGCCGCCCTCGATGCCGAGAAACTTCAGCGGGATCATCGTGACGTCCCAGTTCACGCCCACCACGCCCGACGCATTGCCGCCCTCGCCGCCGATCGTTCCCGCCACATGGGTCCCGTGCTCATCGCCGCCGGCGTCGAAAACGCTGTTATCGTCGTTCACGAAGTCCCAGCCGTTGATGTCGTCGATGTAGCCGTTCCCGTCGTTGTCGATGCCGTCCCCAGGGACCTCGAACGGATTCGTCCAAATGTTGTCGTTGAGATCGGGATGCTTGATCTGCACACCCTCGTCAATGATCCCAACAATCACGTTCGAAGAACCGATCACGCCATCGCGCCACGCCTTTTCCGCCTGGGAACCAAACTGGTTCGTCGTGTTCGAGGGGCCCGACGCCGGCACATCGTCGCTATACATCCCCCACAGACTGCCGTTCGTGTAATACGTGTCGTTGCTGGTCTCCATCTTGCGATAGATGTAGTTCGGCTCGGCGTACCGCACGGAGGGATCTCGGCGCAGCCGCGTCAACACGTCATCGAGCGCGCTGTCCACGCTCAGCCGAAAACGATCCAACGCCCCGAAACCTTCCAAGCGTCGGATCGGAGACTGCAACGTTTCCAACAGCGAACCGGCGATCGACGACCGCACTCGGGCCTGCTGGCTGAAATCCGCCTGCGAGTTGTACTCGACGAGCAATTCGCCGGGCACAACCTTCCAATCGCCAAAACTGGCTGCCATCACCTGACGCAGTTCCAGGGATTCGACCATCAAGGCGCGGCGAGCGGAATGCGGGCGAAAGGGGCGGGAACGTCGCATGGTTTGCCTTTCTGTGGGAAGCCGGTTACCCGTCGCGGGTGGTTCCGAACCGCAATGGGGCAGCCAGCTATCTATCGACCATTCTACCGATGCAACCGGAATAAAAGGACGACGACGCCTAGACAACTCTCAAAAATCTCTCCAAAGAACTCAAGGTATCGACCGACTTTGCCGGCGTGCACGAGCGCGCGACCGACGGCGTGCCGCCTGATCGCGCGCGACACCTGATCATGTGCTAGGCCTCCACAACTTACATGGCCCCGGTTCGCGTTACCGCCCTTCGCGGGCGTCACCGTAAGGAGCGTATCGCTGGCCCGCTCTAACCGATCAGCTTCGCGATCGGCTCGGCCCCCTCCACACCCACCAGCTTTTGGTCCAAGCCGCCGTAGAAGTAAGCGAGATGGTTCGGATCGAGTCCCATCTGATTCAGGATTGTGGCGTGCAACTGCTTAACATGGCAGCGATCCGAAACGGCGGCGCTTCCCAGTTCGTCGGTCTCACCAACGCTGACTCCGCCCTTGATCCCGCCTCCCGCCATCCACATCGTGAACCCGAACGCGTTGTGGTCGCGGCCCGTTCCTTGCGCGTACTCAGCCGTTGGCTGACGGCCGAATTCGCCGCCCCAGACCACCAGCGTTTTGTCGAGCAGTCCACGTTGCCGCAGATCCTTCAGCAAACCGGCGATCGGCTTATCGGTATTGCCGGCATGCTTCGTGTGATTCACGACGATATCCGAGTGGGCATCCCAGTTGTCGTCGTTGTGGGCGCCTCCCGAGTAGATCTGAATGAACCGCACGCCCCGTTCGACCAGCCGCCGGGCCAGCAGGCATTTCCGGCCGAAGTCGTCGGTTCGCGGTTGGTCGATGCCGTAGAGCCCCAGCGTCTTCTCGGACTCCTGCGAGAAGTCGACCGCTTCCGGCGCGTGCTGCTGCATGTTGAACGCCAACTCGTAGCTGGCAATCCGAGCCGCCAAATCGCTGTTGTCCTGCCGGTCCTGCAGATGGCTTTGATTGCGGTCGCGAAGGCGGTCGAGCACGCGGCGCTGCAAATCGCGGGAAATGCCGGCGGGCGCTTCCAAGTTGTGGATCGGGACGCCGCTGGCGCGAATCACCGTGCCCTGATACGCCGCCGGCATGTAACCGCTCGACCAATTCTTCGGTCCGCTGATCGGTCCGCCGGTCTTGTCCAGCATCACCACATAACCCGGGAAATTCTGGTTTTCGCTCCCTAGCCCATAGGTCACCCAACTGCCAAGGCTCGGATGGCCGCTCAGAATTCGTCCCGAATTCATCATCAACATGGCCGAGCCGTGGATGGGCGACTCGGCGTACATCGAATGGATGAACGCCATGTCGTCCACGCATTCGCCCAGATTGGGGAACAGGTCGGAGACCAGCTTCCCGCACTGGCCGTACGGCTTGAACTGCCACTTCGGTCCGACCACCCGGCCCTCGTTCTTCCGGCCGCCACGCCCGAACGTTTTAACGGGAATCGTCTTGCCATCCAGCGGATAAAGTTTCGGCTTGTAGTCGAACGTCTCGATATGGCTCGGACCACCGTACATGAACAGGAAAATCACGCTCGTCGCCTTCGACGCGAAGTGCGGCTTCTTCGGAGCCATCGGATTCACGTACGAACCGCTGGCCCGAGCGTCGCTCTTCGAGTCCCCAGGCGCTGCTGCGGCCGCAGCGGCGGTCCGAGGCGCGAAAAAACCGTCGGCGGCCAACATGCCCGTCAAGGCCGTGCCCGCGAAACCGCCTCCCGCCTCCCACAGAAACTCGCGGCGCGTCCGCTGGCAGAATTGTCCTTGAGACATCGGAAATGCTCCCTGTTCGATGGTTTGACGAAACGTCAGCGCTCGCGCGAATCAGTCCAGATAGCGGATCAGTCCAGATAGACGAACGCGTTGGTGTTCAGAAGCAAGAGGCAATACTGCGTCAACGCCGCTTCGGCCGATAGGCCGTAGCGCTCACGCAAATCGGCGATCAATTTCAGGTCTTCTCGCAAGTCCACCTCGGAGAGCGATCGGCTGGAGACCAGCAACGACGCCAAGCGGCACTGCGCCGCCAAGTCACTCGGCTTTTCCACCATCAAGCGACGGGCAAGGAAGGCCGCCTGCTCGTTGGTGAACTCGCCGTTGAGCATCCCGAGCGCTTGCGTCGGCACCGTTGTGGTATAGCGAACCGGGCAACTGTTGTCCGTGTCCGCCGCGTCGTTCAACGACAGCAGCGGCACGACGAGCGACCGCTTGACGTGAATGTAGACGCTGCGCCGCGACGCCTCTTCCGGCGTCGCCTTCCCCCAGCCTGCCCCCGGCACCGACTGGCCGGCGAGCACCTCGCGCGGAATCGGCGGGTAGACGCTCGGACCGCCCAGTTGCAAGTTGATGCGGCCACTGACCGCCAGGATCGAATCGCGAATCTCCTCGGCCGTCAGCCGCCGCATCGGATACCGCCACCACAGCTCGTTGCCGGGATCCTTCGTGAGCGCCGCCGCATTGCCCGCCGACGACTGCCGATAGGTGGCCGACATCATGATCAGCTTGTGCATCCGCTTGAGCTTCCAGCCGCCGTCCCGCAGTTCGATGGCCAGCCAGTCGAGCAGTTGCGGATGCGTTGGCGATTCGCCCAGCAGTCCGAAATCATTGGGCGTCGGCACAATGCCGCGGCCAAAGTGGTACTGCCACAGACGGTTCGCCATCACGCGAGCCGTGAGTGGGTTCGACGGCCCCACGATCCACTCGGCGAGCGCCCGGCGCTTACCGCTCGACGCGTTCGCCGCATCGCCGTTGAGCTTGACGGGGGCGACGGTTTCGTCGTTCGTCGAGCAGAGAACGGCCGGGAAACCGGGCGCCACCTTTTCCCCTTCCGCTCCGGGATTGCCACGCAGCAGCACGAATGTCGGAGCGCGGCCCGCCTCGGCCACGCACATCACTTCAAGGCCCGCTTCCGGCGGCTTCGCCTTGCGGCTCTCTTCCAGTTCGCGGCTCAGCCGCTCGAGTTTTTCGACAAGCGCTGCGTCCCACACCCGCGCCCCATCGCGTTTCAGCAGGGTCGCGAAATCCGCCACGCCGCCCGCTTCCGCCAACCCGACGTCGATGTACTGGCCACCGCCCGTCTGTCGGCAATGGACCGCCAACACGTTTTCGCCCATCCGCAGCTTCTTCGCCGCTTCGCGTCCCAACGGCACGCGTTCGTATTCCCGCAAGTAGCCCTGAGCCGAGTAAACCTTCTCGCCATTGATGTAGACCTCGACGTCTTCGTCGTGGTGCAGATCCAACGCCAGCCGACGGGGCAGGCGATCGAGACTGAACGTCGTTCGCAGCCAGATGTCGCCGCTACGCCACTCGGTGCGAACCACGGCGCCCGGCGTGCCGTTAGTGCCAAACCCTCCCGGTCCCCGTTTCCAGCTCGACGCGTCGAAACCGGCAGTCGCCCAGTCCGCCGCCGGCTTCTGGAAGGTGTACGACCACGTTTGGGCCTGTCCCCGCGAATCAGCGAGCAGCACGCGGCCGGCGCCGCCAAGCGACTGGCCATCGAGCGATAGCGGCCGCCGAGCGCCATCCGCCGCCTTCCATCCCAATCGCAACCGGGGCTTGGCGTAGCTATTGAAGTACTCGAGCCGCAGCGGCAGCAGGCCGGCCTCGAGCCGCGCCTTGACCTCACCCGCATGACGGCCCTTGCCAGGTTCATTCACGACGGTTTGGCCGCCAACCACCAGCCGCAAACCTTCCGTCGCGTCGTAATCGAAGGTGTACTCGCCCGCCGCCGGCACCTTCAGGCGGCCCTCGAAGACCAAACCGATCGCCTCTTGCCGCGAAGCGGGCGAGAGCGACAAAAAGCCATCCGTGATCGGTCCTTGCGTCTCAGCCTTGAGACTGGCGAAGTCCGGCAGCGACTCGAAGGTGTCTCGATAGAACCGATAGTTCAATTCCGCGATGTCCGGCGTAGCCGCCACATCGTCGGCATCGTCGGCATCGTCGGACGCGGCATTGACGCCCGGATCAGCCTGACGCTTCGCCGCGTCCTCCGCCTTCCGCCACGCCGCGAGGAACTGTTGTTGCAAGCCGAAGATTTCACCGTAGAGCCGCGCTTCCCGCGATTCCTTTTCGGCGATCAATCGCCGCTGCGTGGCCTGTTGGTTCTGGTCGGCGATCATCCGCGTGTTGCGGCCATTCATGTCGCTGACATCGCGGAAAAACGCCAGCATCCGGTAGTAGTCGCGATGCGGAATCGGATCCTTCTTGTGGTCATGGCAGCGAGCGCACCCGAGCGACATGCCCAGCATGACTTGGGCCGTCGTCGATACGATACCGTCAAACGCGTCGAATTTCGCCAGCGGCCGATCCGCCGGCTCGTCGTCCCAAATGCCAAGCCGGTAGTAACCGGTGGCGGTGAGCGTTTCCAGCGAGGCGTCGTCGAGTTCGTCGCCGGCCAGCTGTTCGAGAAGGAAGCGATCGTAAGGCTTGTCCTGATTGAAGGCGTTGATCACATAGTCGCGGTAGCGCCAAGCAAGCGGTTTGGTGCTGTCGCGTTCGTAGCCGTTCGATTCGGCGTACCGCACGAGATCCAGCCAATGCCGTCCCCATTTCTCGCCGTAATGCGGCGAATCCAGGAGCGTCTCGATCAGTTTTTCGTAGGCGGCGGGCGATGGATCGCGGGTGAATGCTTCGACTTGGGCCGGTGTGGGCGGTAGGCCCAACAGGTCGTAGTACGCGCGCCGGACTAGCGCGATCGGATCGGCCGGCGGCGAAGCCGCGAGCCCCGCTTCGCTAACCCGAGCCGCGATGAACGCGTCGATCGGGTTGACGATCGAAGCGGGCGCCACGTTCGCTGGCCGCGCCGGCGGTTCAGGTCGCTTGATCGGTTGATAGGCCCAATACTGCCGCGCGGCCGCGTCCACGACGCCTTCCCGCGACTTGGCGGCCGGCATCGGTTCGACCGCTTCCTTGCCGGGCGTCCATGGCAATCCATCGCGGACCCAGCGTTTCAACACGTCGATGTCAGCAGCCGCCAACTTGCCACTGGGCGGCATTTCCAAATCGCGGTACTCGATCGCCCGCACAAGGGTACTGCCCTCGACGTCGCCCGGCTTCACCGCCGCTCCCAGATCGCCTCCCGCAATCGTCGACGAGCGGCTGGTGAGTCGAAATCCGCCGCGGATCTTCTCCTCGCCGCCATGGCACTTCAAACAGTGCTTCTTTAACAGCGGTTGCACTTCGGTCTCAAAGAACCGCACCTGTTCGGCGCTGAACGATGGTTGATCGCCTGCCTTCCCATCGCCTGCTTTCCCATCAGCGGTCTTGGTCGCGGCCGCAGCGGCGGCCGACGCCTGAGCGGCGGGCGGCTCTTGAGCGGCGACACGCGGGAACACAGCCTCCGCGAACGGCAAGAGTCCCAGGGCGATTGCGAGCGCAAGTGCGAGCGCGAAAGCCGTGCTCCCGCAGGCCATAAGGCTAGGTCCAGCCGGTCGCGAATCGCGTGCGAACCACCATCGAATCATCGGAGCCATCCTTCAAGGACTAATCGTCAATGGTTAGAGCGGGAACCGTCGTCGAATTCGGTCCGGAAATAACACGACC
>JBIKVL010000790.1:0-3076 GCA_044356875.1 Pirellulaceae bacterium
CAAGTTGCTAGTGGGGAGTGGGGAGTGGGGAATGGGGAATGCGGAATGGGGAATGCGGAATGGGGAGTGGGGAATGGGGAACGGGGAATGGTTAGTGGTTAGTGGTTAGTGGTTAGTGGTTAGCCGCGGGTTTTGTTGCGATGGGCTGGCGTTTTGATAGAACGCGGTTAGCCGCCGGCGGCGGGGGGCGGGGGCGGGGTGGACGATGGCTCGGCCAGCAGCGCCAGGTATTCGGGTTCGAAGAATCGCAGCGTGCTGAGCACGGGGTTCGGGGCGCTCTGCCCCAGGCCGCAGAGGCTTGTGCGGCGGACCATGTCACACAGATAGCGTAACGTGGCCAAGTCGCGTTGGGTGCCTTCATGGCGACAGAACCGGGTCAACATTTCCTCCATCATGTGCGTGCCAACGCGGCAGGGCACGCATTTGCCGCATGATTCGCATTGGCAAAATTCCATGAAGTAGCGAGCGACATCGACCATGTTTTGCGTGTCGTCGATCACGATCATTCCACCGGAACCCATGATCGAGCCGACCGAGGCCAGCGATTCGTACTCGACCGGCAGATCCAGATGCTGCTCGGGAATGCACCCGCCCGATGGACCGCCCGTCTGCACCGCCTTGAACCGCCGGCCATCCGGCAGTCCGCCACCGATATCGAAGATAATCTCGCGGAGCGGGATGCCCATCGGCACTTCGATGATCCCGCCATTGACGATCTTCCCGGCGAGCGCGAACACTTTCGTGCCCGTGCTCTTCGGCGTGCCGATTGCGGCATACCAAGCACCGCCATTTCTCAGGATGGTCGGGATGTTGGCGAACGTTTCGACGTTGTTGATCAACGTGGGACAGCCAAACAATCCGTGGTTGGCGGGATAGGGCGGCCGCGGCCGCGGCACGCCCCGCTTGCCCTCGATCGACGCGAGCAGCGCTGTCTCCTCGCCGCACACGAAGGCGCCGCCGCCCATCCGCAGTTCGATTTCGAAACTGAAGTCGGCCTCGCCGATGCGGCGCCCCAGCAGACCGGACTTCACCGCTTGGCGGATCGCGACTTCCAGGCGTTTGATCGCCAACGGGTACTCGGCACGCACATAGATATAGCCATGGTCGGCGCCCACCGCGAACGCCGCGATCGCCATTCCTTCCAACACGCGATGGGGATCGCTTTCCAGCACGGCTCGGTCCATGAAGGCGCCTGGATCGCCCTCATCCGCGTTGCACACCACGTACTTTTTGGCCCCGGCCGCCTTCGCGACGGTGCTCCATTTCAGCCCCGTGGGGTAACCAGCGCCGCCTCGGCCACGCAGGCCGCTGGTCATCACCTCCCGCACCACCTCCGCGGGTTCGCGTTCGCGGAGCGTGTCGAGCAATGCCCGATAACCGCCGTGGGCGATGTATTCCTCGATCCGCTCGGGATCGATCCGCCCACTGTTCTCCAGCACCAATTTGCATTGTCGCGTGAAAAACGGCGTGTCGGTTGGAATCTCGACCGCCGTGGAGCTTGCAGCGGCAGGAGACGCAGGTTTCGGAAGCGCGTCAGTTGGGTGCGCTCGAGCCGCGCTGGCGTCGGCCGCAGCCGGTTCGTGGCTGGCAGGAAACGCCACGCAGGTCGGACCGCTGAACGCCGTTTCGCCGACGACGGCGGCGAGCACCGCGGGGGCGTCGGCGGGCGCCACATTGCCGAACAACCGGTTCGCGGGATCGGAGGCGACACAGGGGCCGCTCGCGCAGGGCCCCAAGCACCCGACGCTCCGCACGCGACAGCGTTCTCCCAATCCTTGTTCGGCCACCGAAGCTCGCAGAGCTTTCAGGACCTGGTCGGCCCCCGCCGATTGGCAGCCCGCCGACAGACAGACATTCACCGCGCACGGCACCCGAGCCGCGTCGGCACGCTCCGCAATCGCGATCCGCTCCAAGTCATCATGATTCATGGCGCCATCCGTCCACGAGTTCCTTGAGCCGATCGGCCGTGACCTTCGGCAAAACTTCGCCGTCCACGACCGCCACGGGAGCGACGCCGCAGGAGCCGACGCAGCGGGCGGTCAGCAGCGACACCATTCCGTCGGCCGAAGTTTCTCCCTCTTTCACCCCGGCTTGCCGCGAGAAATCTTCCAGCAATTTGCTCGCGTTGCGAATGTAGCAAGCGGTCCCCGTGCAGACGACGCACGTGTGCTTGCCGGGCGGCTTGAGCGTGAAGAAGTGATAGAAGGTGACGACGCCGTAGGCCGCGCTCAGCGGCACGCGGAGCGACTTCGACACGAACCGCAACGCGGCTTCGTCGACATACCCGAAGCTCGCCTGCACCGCATGCAGCGTCTCGATCAGGCCGTTCCGCTTGTAGCCGTTGCGGCGCATCGCCGCTTCGACCAACCGCCATCGCTTGTCGGACGACGGCGCTGGAGGACGTCCCGCCGAGACTTTCGTAGTCGCGCTCATCACGCCTCCATCGGGTTTGCTGAAGTCTGTCGTCCGAACCCGCTTGCCGGGCTGGCTGATCGCCCGGTTTGCTGATCGCCCGGTTTGCCGCTCGGCACATCGCGTTCAGCCTGACTCGCGACCGCCATGGCACTCGGCAGCATAGCGTATCGAACGCCAAGCCAGATGCCTCCGCCGCGTCGGCCTCCGAGGCGTGGTGACGGATCACGGTGGCGACGCGGTCGTCCGCGGGGTTCGACCGAGCAATTTGACCTAGCAATTTGACCTAGCGAATCTTCATCGGTCGGGCCTGGAGACCCGACCTACGGGGCGAGGCAACTTGACTGAGCAATTTGACCGAGCGAATCGACCGAGCAAATCGACCAAGCAAATCGGGTGCCAATCTCCGCGTGTCGCGTCGCATGGCGCCTCGCCTTCCAGCTCGCGTATCGCTGTGACTGGGCGCGGAGGTACCAGAGTTGCTCGAGCTGCCAGCGCCGAGCCAGCGTGCGGATCAGCGCACGCGTGGTTCCTGGCGTGCGAAAAGGCGCGCTGGAGCGCGCCTCGGCAGGTCAGGCGCCAGGCAATCGGCGAGTGGCTCTTCGGGCCGTCGAATGACTCCAAGTCGTGCGTTTAACCTCAATCGAACGACAGGCCTTTGTCC
>JBIKVL010000044.1:0-11100 GCA_044356875.1 Pirellulaceae bacterium
AACAAATCCAGATAGCTGTCAGTGCGGTCGGCCGAGGCGCGCACTCCGCCGCCATACCGTTCCGGGTCGGTGCCATTGAGGAACGCCTGCGATTTGCTCGAGGCTTCCACTTCACCGAGCGCCCACCGCTGATACTCGAAGCCAATTCTCATCACGAGGCTCGTGGGGAGCTTTTCGAGTTTCTTCTCGTATTCGAAGCCGAATTGCATTTCGAAGTTGCCGGTGATCTGGCGTTCGTCTCCCACGGCTGTCGCTTGATTGCGGGAAAAGGCCGAGGCGTTGACGTTTCCCTGGACGACCGCGTTCACGTCGGTCAGGACGCTGACCGCCGTTTCGGACCATAACGCCGTGCCCCGAACGTTATAAAAGAGTCCCCAATTCATAATCCATTCCTGGAAGGGCGTCTTCGGCCCCGGCCTTCCCAGCCGCGCTTCGGCCTTGGGGCCAAGCAATTCCTGGATATGGATGAAGCCGCCCACGGAACCGGTGAAGCCAATGCCCCGCATCTCATTGGCCGCCATCGCCATGCCGTAGACGCTCACGCCGTTGCCGACGTCCGCGTAGCCGATGGTGTTCGCTTGCAGCGACAATTCCGCCATCCGCATGCCGAACGAAGCGTCAATGCGGTGGTGGCCGATCGGGAAGATCTGTGTGAATTCGAGGTCGAGCGAATGGAGATCGTAATGGGTCGCGCTGGAGAACGCGGGCTGAGCGAACTGGGGGAACACCGGGTCGGCCTTGAGTTGGTCGTTCGCCATCGTGAAGTAGCGGACGCGAAACCCCTGGTCTTCCGGCATGACGCCGGCCCAGAGGCGCATTCCTGTGCCGATGCCGGTGACGCCCGTTTGCTCCCAGACCTGGCCTGTCGTGAAATCGGCGATGCCCACCAATTGTTCGGGCTCGCGGAGTGGCGCGATGAAGGTCAACTCGCCGCCCGCGTAGACGCCTCCCTCGATCGCCTTCTTCGCGCGGCCGATGGCCTTTTCGCCGGCGTTTCGCAGCGTTTGGCGCCCTTTCGATACGGGACGCGGAGCGGCCGGTGGCGGCGTCGGCGCGGCGGTCGAACCGCTCGATCCGCTCCCCGAACCACCGCTCGATCCCGTGGCCCCCGTGCCTGTTCCGCTACTCGAAGGCTTCGCCGCCGGTTCCGACATCGGGCCGTTCGACATGGGCTGCGTGGATTGGGCCGTCGACGCCATTGGCGTGGCGGCGGCGGGAGCGGCCGTGGCCGCCGGAGCGGCGGGCAGTTGAGCGAAACGCGGCGCGACTGGCGTCACCAGCCGAGCGGAATCCACGGTGGGTTCAGCGGCGGGTTCAGTGGCGGGTTCAGTAGCGAAAGAGCGTTGTTCCGCCGCGATCTCCTCGTCCGTCACCTCGTCGTCGTCCCAAAACCGGCGACCCATCGCCTCGTTTTCAGCCTCATCGCCCCCAGCTTCGGGTGACGCATTCCGCTCGTCGCCCTCCACCATCCCCGCCGTGGATTCGTCGTTGACCGGGCGAACAAGGCGAGCCCCAGTGTTGACAGTGGGATGGCGTTTAACGATTCCAGGACGCGGAGTGGTGGACAGGCCGCGAGGACGGGCGATGACTTGGTTGCGAGGCCTACCCTCGCGCTGATCCGCCATTTTTTGCGAGTCGGTTGTGGCACGCGTTTTCGCCGTCACAGGGGTCAACGGTTGCTGCCGCTCCTCATCCGGGAGGCTCGCCGAACGCCGCCCCGGAGACGTGGTTGTGCCGCGCTTCGCCGCTTCCTGCGCATCACGGTAGCCGTCGAAGATCAGTCCGCCGGTCACCGCCAGCGCCGCCATGGCGCCAACAAGCGGCCAAGCGCCGAGAGGCGCTGAAGCACGCGGCATCGATCTGGGATTTCGCTTCATGGTTTACCGCTCCAATCCGCTGTCGGATTGACAATGTCCGCCCGAAAACAGGCCGCGCCGACTGTTTTGTTCCGGCTCAAATCGCAAACCCCGAGTCCGTGGCCGCGAATGTTAAACTGGAGGTTTTGTGTCGATATTTCCTGTTACGCGAACTTTATCGACGGCAAGACTGGGAGAACTTTGGAGGAACTTCAGAAATTTGCGGGTTGCTGTAAAAGTCCTACTAGACGCTGCTTTTTCGCTCGAATTCCCATGTTTTCCAGTTTCTCTAGTATTCGCATTTCCTTGTCGTGGCGGAGGGAGCTCGAAGGGGCAACGTCTGACCGGCGGCCGGTTTGGGAAAAAGCAGCTCTTCCCGAGAATTGGAAAGTTTGCTAGTAGACTCCCGCATGTGGCGGGTGTTGGAAACGGTGAGCGTCTTCAAGCGAGGGTTCCCAGGGTGACGCGAACAACCATGCATACCTGGTTGGCGCTGCTGGCCGTCGCGGTCCCGTTGACGGGCGGCGATGCCGCCGAGCCGCCGCGGGAATTGCCGGAAGGCCTTCGAAGCTCCGCCGTACCACTGAGTTTTCGAGCGGGTATGAAATATGACGGTGAGACGGGGCAGAGAGAACGGCTGAGCGGGACAACCGCCGCCAAGCCGGCATCCGGACCCTATCTTGTTCCCGACCATCTCGTTTCCGACGCGTCAAGCGGCGGCGGGTATTGGGAAGAAGCCGAGGAAGAAGTCGAAGGCGAGTCGATTGAACAAGAGGGCGGAGAGCCAGAAGCAGGGGAGCTAGAGGCTGGAGAGCTAGAGGCTGGAGAGCTAGAGGCTGGAGAGCTAGAGGCTGGAGAGCTAGAGGCTGGAGAGCTAGAGGGCGAAGAGCTCGCGAGGGTCGAACATGGGGAAGGGGAGCAAGAGGGGGGCCAGCCGCTCGAGTCGCTTGACCATCGCGATGCGGCGGTCGCCGACCCGCTTGTCGCGCCATCTTCGGCTTCGCTCCAAACGGACCGCTTTGCCGAGAGCGAGCGTTTCGCCGAGCCTATGAACGACCATGAGGAATCCATCGCGGATTCGGCGTCGTCATTTTTTGGGGGTGGCGTTCGTAACTATGGCGGTTTGCGATACGGGTTGATGGGATGTTCCGTCCTCTGCGCGGTTTTGTTGGCGCGAAAGTGGTATCTCGAACGCGCTGCGAATGCGGACAGTGGCGACGAATCCTTCGACGAGAGTCCAGCTGGGGTGGAACACGAAGAGTTGGCTTTTGTGGACGAGGGCGACTGTTCGGGGCGGGAACAGTCTACGCACCTCGGGAATCTTTCCAGCGAACTTCCGGAACAGAGTGGCTTAGCCGCGGCAGTTGCTTCGTGGAGAAGCCGGACGAAAGCGCCTTGGGCGGCGGCACGGATGCAGGCGGAGACTCCGTCGTCTCCGTCGTCTCCGTCGTCTCCGATGGCTCAGAGAGATCCCCCCACAGCGCGGGAAGATCGGAAGGCGAAGAAGAAAAAGACCGCGAAGCGCGCGACTGCGGAGGCGACGGAAGAAGGGCGAGGCGAAGGTCAATCGGGCCAGCCGGGCCACCGGAGTCGTTGGCGATTTTTGGTGCCGCGGGCGTCGTTGTCGCTCCCGGGGTGCGCTGCGCGTTCTGGGGCCACACCGCCCCCCGTCGCCGCTCCTATTTCGACTCCGAGCCAAGGCGGGGCCGACAACACAGCACCAAAGCAATCCACCGCGAACTCGGCCGGACCGGCGGTGTCGCCGAACTCACACGCGCCGACTGTGATTTTGCTTTCCCAAGCGGCGCCGGCGGCCGCACTGCCGACCATGGTTCCCGGCCTTTCCGGCGGCTTTCCGGGTTCGCCCTACGGCGTCGGGTTCGCCGGTAGCGCGCCGGGGTTGGGGCCGAGCCCCTGGGATCCGTCGGCCCGAGGTTGGGGTGGCGGCGGGGTATGGCCGCCGACGATCACGCCGTCCGCCTACGCTCACGGCATGCCTGCTCCGCAGCCCTACTCTGTTCCCATCCCCTACCCAACTCCAGCACCGCCCACGGTTCAAATCCCCGTGCAGGTTCCGATTCAAGTCCCGGTACCGGTGCAAATCCCCGTACCCGTGCATGTGCCAATCGCCATGCCAATTCATTACGCCGCCTACGCACCGCACGCCGCGCCAGCAAGCGGCGGTGGCGATAACCGTCGGGATGGAAATGCGTCGTCGTCGAGTTAATCGGCGTACGACGCGCGGTTGACGAAAAGTTCACGAAAAAAGGGCGGAGACGCTGACGCGTTTCCGCCCTTACCCGTTACGAGTCGCACCCGCATGGTTGGCCCGGCCGAGTCGAGGAGGCCGGAGATGGCGTCGGGTGAGGCTCGCCAAGGACCTGCATCCAAGACTGGCTTACGGGTTCGAAATCGGGTTCGGCACGATGAACGAGCTGGCCCCGCCGTTGACGATGGATTGGGACGAGCCGCCGGCGGAGAAGGGACCGATCGAGGCCGTGAAATCGTTGACACTGAAAACAAACGCGGTCGGACCGATGCCGATCACGTTGAAGTTTTGCGCGTCCACGTTGGGACCGCAGCCCGCTGCGTCTCCACCGTACGAGAAGTTCACGAGATCAAGATTGACGCGCGAGCCGCTGTCCGGATCGTAAATCACAGCGCCCAAGGAGCTCAAACCCGAGGCGACGGCTTTCACCGCCAAACCGCGAACCTTGTGGCCCTGGCGATCGCTCATCTTCTTGATGCCCGACAGTCCCACCTTCGACAAGGAAACCGGTTCCTTGGCGCTCGCCACTCCGCAGCTCAACACCATCAACACGGCCGCCAACACAACATTCCTCATGACATGCTCCCTTTGGGAAAACACTCGGGTTCCACCGCGACCAAACCACCGGGGCCACTCGACCCGCCCGTGATCAGCCTTGCGTCTATTGAGACAATAATATCCATGATTGATAAAACAATTGAAAACGCACATTAGATATGGACTATTGTCGCGCGGCGTGTGGGAGAACCGGAAAAAGACGAAAAGCGGGACTAGCCGTTAGGAGTGGGCGACATGGCAAGCCTTCGCGTGCTCGGGCCGACGAGCGTCCCGCGCCTTATCGTGGGACAGCTTGGAGTCGCTTCCAATGCACGTCGGCGACCGCCCACATGTAGGGATTGATTCGCGGATTGCGCCGCAACTCTTTGTCGGCGGCCAGCTTCAGGTACTGCCGACAGCGTTCTATTTGCCCTTCGCTTTCGTGGAAAAGCGCCAGATAGAGGTGGGCGTAGAAGAGCCGTCCGGCCAAGACTTCCGCCGGCGGGTCATTCGCGCGGGCGGCGGCGAGCACCTGCTCGGGAGTGGCTTTGCCGGCGAACAGTTGAAAGATCTCGGTCATGGGCACCCGTGGATCTCGGTCAACGGGTAGCATCGTCGCGCGGGCCTTGTCGCGGTTCTCAGCGCGGGCCAGACAGAGGTAACGCCAGACGGAGTTTTCCACGTCGCGGTTGTCGTAGGTCTGGTAGAGTTCGAATTGTTTGGCGCCGCGAGCGAACTGGCCGTCGTAGTAGAGCGCTATGCCGCGTTCCCATTGAGGCGGCTCGCGGTCCGGACGAAGTTCGACGTACCGGTCGAAATCCTGCACGGATTGGGCCACCTTTCCGCGGCGGAAGCGTTCCCGGCCCCGCCAGTAATAGGCGTCGGCGGCGGCCGCGTCGCGGGCGATCCAGGCGGTGGCGAGCATCATCAGCGCGTCCCCATCGCCGCCACGATCGGCGATCGCCAGTTTCCTCGCGGTTTCAGCGTCGTCCTGGGGCTCGATCTTCGGCGCTCCCTTAGGTTTGGCCTGGCTGGGAACGGCGGTTGGCGGTTGGGCGGGAGTTGCCCCGGGGTTGCTCATGCCCAACGCCACCCCCAAGACGACGCTGGCGATCGTGGTATGGCGTCGGCCGGGCGGAACAAGACTTCGAGAGGTGCGTGATGCTGAGGAAGCCGGGGTGCCGGAAGAGATTTTGCGGTCAAGCCGGAAAAGATTCATGCCAATCGCTCAATGACAAAGGTTGTGCCGTGGTTTCGTAACGAAAAAATGGAAGTCGGGGTTCGGAAACGTGCCTGAGGCGTATCTATCTCCATATTTTTTTTGAAATCCGCGAACTTTTTTTTCCCACGCAACGTCTTATTACCTATGGTGCGATTGTACTGGACATCAGGATTGGTTGGTCGGTCCTGGAGGTAAATCCCGCAGTTCGCGTTTCGGCGATGCTGTGAGATTTTGGGAGTCGTGCGGGACCGGTCCGAGCGTCGTTAAGGAGCGTTAACTCAAGGAGGAGATCATGTTGGTATTGAGCCGCAAAGTGGGCGACAAAATCGTGATCGGTGACAAGATCACCGTGACGCTGGTGCGATTGGCAGGCAATCGCGTTTCGATCGGCGTCGACGCGCCCGATGACGTGCGTGTCATGCGGGGTGAACTCGCCGAGGTCGGCGATCGGAGCGAAACGGGGGATTGCCACCAAACGAGCGGCAAGCCTCGCACCGAGACCGGCTCCACCTGCAATGTGCCAACAGCCGCCCTGACCGCCGAGACGCTTGCTCCATGATCATGTCGACTCGCTGACCGATTTCTGGTGGACCAAGCCTGTTGGCTTAGGCCACCTCGTGGTCTTCGAACCGGCTGAACAGAGAACGCTGGTGCGAACTTGTATCGCGTACCGGTGGGCGATTTTTCGCTTTCCCTGGGACGCGAGTGGGTCCGGAATTGGGAGTGGTGGTGGTGGGACGTGGCTTTGAGGAGTCGCTCGCGCCGCCAGCAAAAAATGCCGCCCAAACGCCGATTCCAACGAATATCGCGGTGGCCAACCCTACCCCGCCGAAGAGGAGCTGGCGTTGGCGAGGAGGCATGGCCGCAAAAGTCGCTTGCCAGCGAGCATACAACCCGGGTTTAACGGAACGTTTGCTCCCCTCGCGCCCCGCTGAGCCGCGCCCTGCCGAGCCACGCCCCGCTGTCGAGTGACCCGCCGTAGGGTGAGTGAGCGTTGGATCGGTTTCCAAAGGCCGAGCGGTCCGTGGCGGAGTGCCTCCCGCCGAACGGCGACGGTTGGCCGACGACTGCTGACGCAAGGTGGAGAGAAAGTCGGCTGGCTCCGCGACACTCTCGATGTCGCTCTCTCCGTCGCGGACACCATCGGGTGAAGAATCCGAGGCTCCGGAATTTTGATCGCCGCCCGTGGACTCGATCGCGGCTTCAACTTCGAGCACCTCGGGTTGTTCGTCCTCCTCAGGGTGATCGGACTCGCTCCTGGACGTGTTCGCCACCGGCGAAGACGGTAACTTAGCTGCCGATGCGGGTGCTGCCGATGCGGGTGCTGGATTCGTCGATGTCACTTGGCTCGACGGCGTGGACGCGGGTGAGGAAGGTGGGCGTTTGGCCGGCGGGCGGTCGATCGTTGGGGCGCCGCTGTCGGCGACGGTGTCCGTAAACACTTTCGGTCCCGACGGCTTCGGCGGTGCGGACGTCGCGCCCAATCTCCCCGCTCCCTTGTCCGAAGAACCCGAGCCTGTTCCCTTAGCACCACCTCCACCCCGTTTTTCAACCGGCCGCGGGGTGGTCGTCGCGTTGGATGGGGACACGCCGGGCAAACCGGCGGCAACTTCGCCTGGGGAGGAAGCCGCTGCAGCGGCAGCGGTCACGTGAGACGACGGCCGGGACGCTTCGCGGGCCACACGCTGTCGTTCACTGCCGCTTCCGCTGCTACCGCCACTTCCACTTCCACTTCCACTTCCACTTCCACTTCCACTTCCACTTCCACTTCCACTTCCACTGCCGAGACTCCGGCCAGCACTTAGGGACACCGCGTGGGCGGTCTCTGAATCCGAGTTTGTGAATGCGGGTTGGGTTGCCAGCCATGCGCGCAGTTCCGCTGCGACTTCCTTAGCGGATTGAATGCGTCGTTCGCGTTTCTTGTGCGTCATGCGACGCACCAGTTCGAGCAGTTCCTTGGGGCAGTCCGGTCGATCGATGCGAATGTCGGCTGGCTGTTGGGACTGATGCTTCGCGATTCGCTGTGCGAGCGACCCGTCGGGAAACGGCGGATGACCGGTCAACAGGTAATAGAAGGTACAGCCGAGCGCGTAGATGTCCGCCCGCGCGTCGACGTCGTGGCTGTTGAGCGCTTGTTCGGGCGCGAGATAGTCGGCGGTTCCCAGCACGTTTTCGTTGTGGGCGATGGTGAGCGACGATTCGGCTTCGCTGGAGAACAACGCCAAGCCAAGATCGAGGAGTTTCACGACCCCTTTGTCATCGACAAGGAGGTTGGCCGGTTTCACATCGCGATGGATCAAGTTGTTGTCGTGGGCATGCTGGAGACCGTCAGCGGCCTGAATGATGTAGTCCGCCGCGACGGTGAAGTCGAGGAAACGCGGCGTGAGTTCCTTGACGATGGTGTTCAGGTCGGCCCCTGACACGTACTCCATCACCATGTAGTGCGTTTCGCCTTCGTTGTCGACATCGTACGCGCGGACGATGTTGCGATGCTGGAGCGCTGCGATCGCTTGCGCTTCGCGTTGGAAGCGGGCCAGATAGGATGAGTCACCGATGCGGCTTTTGGGCAGAACCTTGATCGCCCGCCGCTGCCTCAACAACCGATGTTCCGCCAGGTATACGCTGCTCATACCGCCCGTGCCGAGGTGTCCGAGCAGCTTGTAGTTGCCGAGAAAGAAGCCGCGATACTTGCGATCGAACAGCTTGTCGCAGTGCCACTTGGTCAGCAACTGCTCGGCAATCAAGTGCTCGGCCAGGGCCACGGCGTCATCGGGACGACTTCCCCCGTGGGCCGCGTCGAAACGTCGCAACGACTCCGCGAGCTCGTCGTCGCCGACGAGTCCGCTGCGCTGGACATAATCGAGAAACGTTTCGACGCTGATTTTCGCCATGCGCGGGGCCGCGAGGCCCAGACTCCTTCACCGCGGACGTCATGGAACGCCACGGAAACGCGCGGTCGGCTGGCGGCGGGGGAGCCTCCCCCATCCCGCCGTTCGTCCGCGGTACTGTAGAATAGCACGCGACGATCAAAGCATACCAGTTAGACAATCTCACCGTAAAGCAATCACGTCGCAAATCCCGCGCGATCATGAAAACTGTTGTCTTGTACACCCGTGCCGGCTGCCACTTGTGCGAAGACGCCCTGGCGTTGTTGGCTCAACTGGGCGTACGGCCCGAAGTGGTGGATATCGATACAGACGCCCGGCTGGTGGAACAATTCCATCTTTGGGTGCCGGTCATCGCCATCGACGGCAAGGTGCGTTTTCGCGGCCAGATCAACGAAACCTTGCTCGCGCGGGAGCTCGGACGCTAACCCGCCCCGATTCGCTATGCCCAGTTGCTTGATGGTTGGCGGTGGCGTGGTCGGACTTTCGATCGCCTACGAGTTGGCGCGGCGGGGCTGGTCAGTGACGGTGCTCGACCGAAGGGAACCGGGACGCGAAGCCTCGTGGGCCGGCGCTGGCATCTTGCCTCCCGCGAACCAGGAAACGGCTCGTCACCCGCTCGACGCGCTGCGCGGGTTGTCGTTCGCCATGCATCGCGAATGGGCGGCGCGCCTCACGCGCGAAACAGAAATCGACACGGGCTATCGGCAGTGCGGCGGACTCTACCTCGCCCGCACTGTCGGCGAAGCGGCGTCCCTGTCCGGGCTCGCCGAGCAATTCCGCGTCGAGGAGATTCCTGTCGAACGATTGCGGCAACGCGAACTGGCGGCCTTCGAGCCCGCTTTGTCGCGATCGGCTGAGCGATTTCGAGCCGTGCTGTGGGTTCCCACCGAGTGCCAACTGCGCAATCCGCGGCACCTTCGCGCTTTGGCCACCGCCTGTCAGCGGCAAGGCGTCATCGTCGAAGCTGGAGTCGAAGTGCTAGGGGCCCATAATGTCGCGGAACGAATCGTCCACCTGGAGACGACACGCGGCCCGCGTTCGGCGGACCAATACTGTTTTACGGCTGGGGCCTGGACCGCCGCGCTCCTTCGGCCCCTGGGAATGTCCCTCGGCATTCTGCCAATCCGAGGCCAAATGCTGCTGTTTCGAGCCCCCCAACCGCTGCTCACCCCGATTCTCAACGAAGGGCCACGCTATATCGTTCCCCGCGACGACGGCCGCATCCTCGTAGGTTCCACCGAAGAGGATGCGGGATTCGCCAAACACACAACCGAATCGGGACTCGCGGAATTGACCGCCTTCGCGGAGGACGTGTTGCCCGCGCTGAAAGAAATGCCGCTGGAAAACTCATGGGCTGGGTTGCGGCCGGGAGTCTACGACGGCATGCCGTATCTGGGACGTCTTCCCCAATTGACGAACGCGTTCGTCGCGGCGGGCCATTTTCGCAGCGGGTTGTACCTCTCGCCGGGGACTGCCCTTGTCATGGCCGAATTGATCGACGGCGGCACGCCACCGCTCTCTCTCGAGCCATTTCGACCTTCCCGAGGTTGACTCCATGAGCATCCCATTCGATCCACGAAACCTCGCACCGCGACCAACTCCGCCCCTGGAGTTCGCGATCGACACGCCAGCGCGACTCGCCGTCCTCGGAGCGGGACCGGTCGGCTTGGAAGCGGCACTTTACGCCCGTTTCCTCGGCTATGACGTCGTCGTGTTGGAACGGGGCCGTGTCGCGGAACGACTGCAAGTCCGCAGACATCTGCCGACACTGCAAACATTTCGCAGCCTCTGTTCGCCCTTAGGACTGCGAGCGATTGCCGCCCAACAGGAAGGTTTTTCGCCGCCCGACGCGGACGTCAGTCCTTCGGTCGGCGAGTGGCTTGATCGTTACCTGCTGCCTTTGGCTGCCACCGACCTGTTGACGGACACGATCCGGGAGGGAACCGAAGTACTCGCCGTCGGGCGCGCAGGATTCCTACGCGGGGAAATGGCTGATCATCCCGATCGCGGCGACTACGCTTTCCGCATTCTCAGCCGCGATGGACAGGGAATCGAACGGATCGAAGAGTTCGACGGCGTCCTCGACGCGACCGGGATCAACCTGCCGCGATACTTCGGCGAGTCGGGCATTCCCGCGCTCGGCGAATTGGCTGCGCGCGAGTTGGCGGCGCGCGAGTTGGCGGCGCGCGAGTTGGCGGCGCGCGAGTTGGCGGCGCGATCGAGCGCCGCCAGTTCGCTGCGGCTCATTCCCGCCGATCCCGCCGGAAGCTGCCTCGAACGATTCCGAGATATGCGGATTGCGATTGTTGGCGAAACCATCGACGCAGC
>JBIKVL010000791.1:0-3065 GCA_044356875.1 Pirellulaceae bacterium
GAGAAGTTCTGCTTGTCGTCGCGATTCCACTCGTTCGGCTCGGCGCTCAGTTGATAGACCTGCGAGCTGCAGATCGTCCGCACGACGTGCTTCAGATCGAACTTGTGGTCGACAAAGTCCTTGGCCAAAGCATCGAGCAACGCGGGGTTGGAAGCCGGGTTGGTGACCCGCATGTCATCTTCCGGATCGACGAGACCGCGGCCGAAGAAGTGCTTCCAGTAGCGGTTCACAAGAGACTTGGCGAAGAACGGGTTGTCCGACGCGGCCATCCAATCGACAAGCGCGTGACGCGGATCGGCGTCGGCGGGCAGGTCGAGCGTGTCGCTGCCGAGGCCGGTGGGACGAACGTCCTTGCCGGTCTTCGGATTGCGAGCTTGAGCTTGGCCTACGCGGTGGAAGATCCGCTCCTCGTTCTGCTTGTCGCCCTTCTTCCGGCCGACCTGCGAGAAGAAGGCGGTGAAGCCGTAGTAATCCTGCTGGCTCCACTTTTCAAACGGGTGATGGTGGCAGCGAGCGCACTGGATCCGCAAGCCGAGGAACAGCTGAGCGGTGTCTTCGACTTGAGCGGCTTGGTCCTTCACTTCGCGATACCACGCGACGGGCGGATTCTTGCCAGCTTCACCCGTGGCGGTCAACACTTCGCGAACGAACTGATCGTACGGCTTGTTCTCGAACAAGCTGCTGCGGATCCAGTCGTGGAAGGCGAAGGTCGCTGTCTTGTCGCCTTCTTGCCGCCGCTTGTTGCGGAGGATCGCGGCCCACTTGTTCGCGAAGTAATCCGCGTAGTCGGCGCTATCGAGCAAGCGGTTGATCAGGTTATCGCGCTTGTTGGGGTCCTTGTCCTGGAGGAACGCTTCGGATTCGGCGAGCGTAGGGAGACGGCCAGCCACATCCACCGTGAGGCGGCGAATGAAGGTGGCGTCATCGCATTGGTTGGAAGCCGGGAGGCCAAGGGCCTTGAGCTTGCCGTAGACGAGCTCGTCAACGTAATTACGCGGCTTCGGTTGATTCTCGACGGGCAGTCCGAGCGGCACCGTGGCGCGGAACACGCCGACGTGGCCTTGGTAGCGGGCCATGACGGCCACGCTGCCGGTGAGTTGCGAGGTTTTCACGAGTCCGGTGACGCTGACTTCCGCCATTTCGGCGTCGTTCGAGTCAAACGTGGTCGTCCGGGTCACGTCTTCCGAGCTGCCGTCGGAGTACTGGGCGATGACGATGATTTGCTGCGTGCCATCCCGTTCCATGAGGCGTTCCTTGGGGAACACGTCAATGTGGGTGACGACCGGATCGGTGTCCTTGCCGTAAGGCATGCCCTGTTCGATCCAACGACGCAGCACGCGATAGGCGGCCGAGTCGAGATCGATGCGATGGCCACCGCCGTGGGGTAGAACGGCCGTCGCCTTCTGGAGCAACAAGCTGCGGTCGGGAGCGGCCGGGAAGAGCCGACGCATGCGGCCTTCCTTCACCAAGTACTCGTAGTCCTCGGTCGGTTCAAAGCCGAGCAGCGAGAGGCGGAAGCCGTTTTGGCCACCCGACTTGCCGTGGCAACCGCCACCGTTGCACGCGAATTTGGTGAAGACCGGAACCACTTGGTTCGGGAAGTTCACCGGAACGTCGTTCGTGATGTTGGTCACGGTGACGTCCACGGCGCCGGCGACGTTGCCGTCAGCCAGGACGCGAACCTTCGCGGTGCCTTCCTTCAAGGGAGCCACGTAGCCGGATGCATCCACGGTGACGATGCCGTCCGGTTCGGCCTTGTACTGGACTTTGCCCGTCAGGTCGCGGACTTGGCCGCTGTCATACTGACCGGAGACCACGAGCTGTTGCGAGGCATCGCGTCCGGACAGCAGGAACGCGCCGTCCTTCGCGCGGCCGGAATCGACAATGATCGACGTCAACTTACCGGGGTTTCCGAGTCCCGGTGCTTGGGGCTTGGCGGGCGGGTTGTCGGCACGCAGCGGCGACGTGACTGCGACAGCGATTGCGGCCATGAGAAGGGCCGCGGCGGGACTGACTCGCATGGTGTCTCCCTGGTTCGGGGTGTGCGGGAAAAAATCCATCCATTGATCTTACCGGAATGGACGTTTGGCGAGAGTATCGCATCAACGGTTCCGGATTGCAACAAATGTTTACGTTTCTTTATCGCAACGGGCGCACCGCGACAATTACTTTCCCCGGTTAGCTCGTTCCGAACGGGGGAGGAAACGTCAAAAAGCGGCTCTTCGGACCGTTCGGCACAACCGTTACGGAACGCCTGTTCGGAGCTCATCGACGCGTCGGAAACCTTTTTCCTGTCGGTATTACCGACGAAAAGCAATTTCGTTGCAATGGTTTCCGACGGAATTATAATCCGGCGGTGATGGAGGGGAACTCATCCGGCAGATAATCCCCTTTGATCCCAAGAAGTATCGTTTCCCGGAAGCGGGGAGAACCCGACGGCAACACCGTTCGAGCGGGGGGGATGTCGCTTCGCTGGCCGCTCGGCGGGGCGGGGCGGGGCGGACCGTCGGGCAGTTAGGGCTGAGGTTGGCGGATTAGCGTGGGAACAGAGCCCCGACGGGCCGCGATCGGGTGTCTGCGGGCTGTTGATTAAGAACTGTCGAAATTGAGCTGTCGGAATCGAGCTGTCGGAACAGAGGCTGCACATACATGGCTATTCGGCGAACTGCGAAGCGTGGCGACCGGGCTCAGGGACGACGGCTGCGGCAGGATCTGCGAGATCGGCTGGCGCGGGTGATGCGGTCGGAACCGCTCGAAGACCGTCGCGTCATGGCTGGACCCCAGTTGGTGGGGATTTTGCCGGATGATGGTCAGTTGTTGCAGCCGGATCAGACGTTGAACGTCGCGCCGCTGGATTTGACCTTTCGGTTCGACCAGAACCAAACGCTTGATTTCGCGTCCGCGGCGACCGGGATTCAGATTTGGCGGTCGGGGCTCGATGGCGTGTTTACGCCGGCGTCGGTGACGTCGGACTTCAACACGGGTAACCTCGTGCAGATCACGCTGTCCGCGAAGGCGCTCGGTACGAGCCAAAACGGGTTGCAATTGGCGGTCACGAAGAGCGA
>JBIKVL010000045.1:0-11074 GCA_044356875.1 Pirellulaceae bacterium
TAGCAACTAGCAACTAGCAACTAGCAACTAGCAACTAGCAACTAGCAACTAGCCAATTCATTCGCCGGAGCGTAGGTGGCAGTAGCTTTCGTACCGGCGGACGTCGATGCGGCCGTCGGCGACGGCGTCCTTGACCGCACAGAACGCCTCGTGGGTGTGGGTGCAGTTGGGGAACCGGCAGAGGCTCAAGTAGGGCCGCAGTTCCCGGTAAAAATTCGCCACCTCCGCCGCGATGACATCCCACAATTCGAACTGACGGATACCCGGGGTATCGACCACGTAGCCGCCTGAAGCCAGGGGCAGAAGGCAGGCGGTTGTCGTCGTATGTTTGCCTTTTTCCGTCTCCTGGCTGACCTCGGCCACCCGCAATTGCATGCGCGGATCGACGGCGTTGAGCAGCGACGATTTGCCGACGCCGCTCTGGCCGACCACGGTCGACTGACGGCCCGCCAGCCGTCGCCGCAAGGCGTCGACCCCCAGCCCCGTCTTCACGGAGATCAGGTGTACGGGGTAGCCGAGCTGGCCGAACACGCCAGCCAATGGCTGCAAATCGGCGGGGTCCACGAGGTCGACCTTGTTAATGCAGATGATCGGCCGGATGCCCGATTGTTCGGCGACCACGAGAAAGCGATCGATCAGATTCAGTTTTAGGGCGGGCTGGGCTGCGCTGCCGAGGATCAACATCTGGTCGACATTGGCCGCGATGACCTGTTGTCGCCCGCGGCTCGCCCGGCTGAGGATGCCGTGCCGCGGTTCGATCCGTTCGATCAGCCCTTCTTGGCTGCCGCCGCCTTCCGGGCGAAACCAAACGCGGTCGCCGGCGACCACGATCTGCCGCAAGTCGGTGCTGAGCGTCTTGAGGATGCGGCGGGTCGCGCAGCGAAAGACGCGGCCGTCCGCCGCCTGCACGTCGCTGGAAAGTCCGAACACCCGCAATACGCGTCCCTGGAGGCAGTTGGACTCGTTGACTGCCCGCTGGACGGCGAATCCAGCCGCATCGTCGGCCGCCGCTTCGCCCACGACCGTCCGCCGTCGCGTCAAATCTCCTTTGCCTGTCAGGCGTTCCGACCGGGCTTGCGAGTCCTCAACCAACTCGTCCCCGCGTTCGAACTCGCGAGTCAGATCGTTGGAGCGGGGACGCGGCAAGCGATTCTTGCGGAAGTCGACGCGAATCTTTTTTTTCCCAGGCTTGCTCATGGTGCTCGTATCGTAGCGGATGGACGCGTGTTCGGTGAGCGGCGAAATGTCGCCAGCGTCAAGAGTTGCGTTGTCGGTCCAACGCGCTCCAACGGCCCGATCGCCCAGGGTACGGTGGGTATGTCGTACCCTAAAAAAGTGGTTTTCAGGCGGAATCTTGCCGGAGCCGCCTTCTCATCGACTTCATCGATTCTTCATAATCGAAGGAAATAATCCGCAGGCTTTTCCAGAGGGAAGGTTGGGCCTTCAAGTCGGACCGGCGTTACTCGTCAGGCGGCCGGCTTGAGCAGAGCGGCCCGCGCAGCCAACATCAGGGGAGTTACGGACGATGCGAATGGCAGGATCGGGGTTTTCGGCAGGTTGGTCGGGTTGCTGGACGGCGATCGCAGTCGCCGTCGGTTGCTGGTTTTCCAGCGTTTCGCCGGTGTCGGCTCAGGTGCGAGTCGATCCGAAGTTGCCGAGCTACAAGCCGGTTTCGGGCGTTTCGGGCACGCTGAAGAGCATTGGTTCCGACACGATGAACAACCTGATGACGCTGTGGGCGGAGGGGTTCAACAAGTTTTATCTGGGCGTGAAGGTCGAGGTGGAAGGCAAGGGATCGTCGACAGCTCCGCCCGCCTTGATCGCTGGAACGGCGTCGTTTGGGCCGATGAGCCGAGCGATGAAGGCGGACGAGATCGACGCCTTCGAGAAGAAGTTCGGGTACAAGCCGGTGGGGCTGCCGACGAGCATCGATATGCTGGCGGTCTACGTTCATAAAGACAATCCACTCAAAGGTTTGTCTTTGCCGCAGGTGGATGCGATTTTCTCGAACACTCGCAAGCTGGGGAACGCTTCGGGGATCAACACATGGGGCCAACTCGGGTTGACTGGCGAGTGGGCTCAGGCGCCGATCAGTCTGTATGGCCGCAATTCGGCGTCGGGCACTTATGGCTACTTTAAGGAAGTGGCGTTGGGCAAGGGCGACTTCCGGGACTCGGTCAAGGAACAACCGGGCAGTTCGGCGGTGGTTCAGGCTGTTTCGACGGACAAGTTCGCGATCGGCTACAGTGGCATCGGTTACAAGACGGCCGACGTGGTGGCCTTGCCGTTGGGGGAAAAAGCCAAGTCGGAACTGGTGGCGGCGGAAGCTGAAAACGCCTATTCCGGCGACTATCCGCTGGCGCGACCGCTGCTTCTGTACCTGAACTACAAGCCGGGAAGCCAGCTCGATCCGCTGCGCCGCGAGTTCGTGAAGTTCATCTTCAGCAAGCAGGGGCAGGAAGTGGTGGTCAAAGACGGCTACTTCCCGGTGACGGCCGCGATGGCGCAGAAAGCGTTGTTGTCGGCTGGCATCAAGTAGCGTTCGAGCGGCGTTGGGGGAGCGTCTGGATGGCGGCGGAAACTCAGCAGCAAGCGGCTCGGAAGGCTTTCACGGGCCGTGCGCGCCGCCATCGCAATCGCTGGGGAGTGCGTGTCGCGGACGCCGCCGCGCGGTGGATCATCACGGTCGCGGGCATTGGCACGATTGTCGCCGTGCTGTTGGTGTTTGTCTTTCTCTTATACGTCGCTTTCCCGCTGTTCTATCCGCCTGCGAGCCTGGAACGGGAAATCGCCGCGGCGGTTCCCTGGAAAGCGAAGCCGCTGGCCGTTGCCGTCAACGAGTATCGGACGTTGGGGTGGGCCCTCCAGCCGGACGGCAAGCTGACGTTGTTTCGAGCGGACACGGGCGAGTCGCTACGCGAAAGTCCGTTGTGCGACGAGGGAACGATCACGGCCGTTTCGCATGACAGCGCCTCCGGCGAGCTTGTCCTGGGAATGGCGGATGGCGGTGTCCGAATCGCCCGGATTGGCTTCTCAGCGGAGTTCCGCGAGGCGGCACAGGTTCCGGAAGATCTGTGGGATTTGGCGGAAAACGAACCTCGCAATTTCGAAGAGGGACTGATTGAACGCACGTCCCAGGGGCAGTTCCGGTTGCAAACGGTGGCAGCTGAGTTGTCCGATGCGTTGACGCTCGCGGAATCATCCATTTTGGCGATCGACCATGTTCCGGGCGCCACCGGCGAATCGCTCGGCGGCCGCGGCCCGACCATCGCGGCTTGGACGAGCGACGGTTCGCTGCACGCGGCGAGCACCAAGTTCAACGAATTGACCGGCCGCTACAAGCTGGATGAACGCGGATCGGGCCGCGCCGCGTCGCCGGGCGAAGACCCGGCGGCCCGTCCGCTCCGCGTCTTGCTTTCCGGCCGCGGCGACACGGCCAATGTTGTCTGGCCGGACGGTGGGCTGGTGCGGGTCGACCTTCGAGACCTGTCCGCCGTGAAGACGATCGAGACGCTGGATCTGGTCGCCGACGATTCGGTCCGGCTGACCAGTTGCGCGTTTACGCTCGGCCGGGACACGATCGTGTGCGGACATTCCAATGGCGATGTGGAGGCTTGGTTCCCAGTCCGTCGGGTGCTTTCGCAGGGGTCGGAAACGGTCGAAGAGATGCGTTTGGAGCGGACGCATCGCTTGCCTGCGGGACCAGCGGCTGTGACTTCGTTGTCGATGTCGCAGCGGAGTCGCTTGATGGCGGCCGGGTTCGCGGACGGTTCGATCGCCGTCTATCACGTCACCACGGAGAAACGGGTGGTTTACGCGCCCAGCGGGACAAAATCGGCGGTTCAGTACGCTCTTCTCTCGCCGAAGGACGACGCGTTCGTGGCCTTTACGGCGGACGAGTCGGTACGGTTCCGCTTCGATCCCAAGCATCCCGAGGGCTCGCTCGCCGCGTTGTTCCTGCCGGTCTGGTATGAGGGTTATGATCGCCCGAGCCATGTGTGGCAGTCGTCCTTCGCGGGCGTCGAACCGGAGATGAAGCTGGGGTTGTGGCCGCTTGTTTTTGGAACGCTCAAGGCCACCGTCTACTCGCTGGTCTTCGGCGTGCCGATCGCGTTGATGGCCGCGTTGTACACGTCGGAATTCATGGCGCCGCGATTGAAGGCCAAGGTGAAGCCGACGATCGAGATGATGGCCAGTTTGCCGAGCGTCGTGCTGGGATTCTTGGCCGCGTTGGTATTCGCGCCGCTGGTGGAGCGGGCGGTGCCCGAATTGCTGACCGGGTTTGTCGCGGTCCCTGTCTGTTTGATGGCGGGCGCGGCGTTGTGGCAGTTGCTGCCATCGGCGTGGGTTCCCTACCTCGTGCCCTGGCGGTTCGCCGCCATCATCGCCGTGAGTTTCCTGGGAGTCGCCGTGGCGGCCGCCAGTGGCGACTCGGTCGAGCGGCACCTGTTCGCGGGCGACATTCTGCGATGGTTGGACGGCGGAGTGGGGCGAGGCACGGCGGGCTGGTTATTGCTGGCTTTGCCGGGGGCGGCGGCGCTGGTGGCGACGCTGAGCGCGACTTTCGTGAATCCGTGGTTGCGCCAGCACTACGGCCACTGGCCGCGGCTGGCCTTCGGGCTGCTCAATGCGGGAAAACTGGCGGTGGCGATCGTTGTGACCGGCGCTCTGGCGTGGGGAGTATCGGAGCTCTTGGTGGCGGTGGGCTGGGATCCACGCGGCTCGTTTGTTTCCACCTACGTGCAACGCAACGCGTTGGTGGTGGGGTTTGTCATGGGGTTCGCGATCATTCCGATCATTTACACGATCGCCGACGACGCTTTGTCGACGGTGCCGCAACATTTGCGTTCGGCGTCGCTGGGCGCTGGCGCGACGCCGTGGCAGACGGCCGTGCGCGTGGTGGTGCCGACCGCCATGAGCGGCCTGTTCTCCGCCATCATGATCGGCCTCGGACGGGCGGTTGGCGAAACGATGATTGTCTTGATGGCGGGCGGCAACACGCCGGTTACCGACTGGAACCTGTTCAACGGCTTTCGCACGCTTTCGGCCAACATCGCCGTCGAGTTGCCCGAGGCGGTTCGCGACAGCACGCATTTTCGTACGCTGTTCCTCGCGGCGCTGACCCTTTTCCTTCTGACCTTCGTCGTGAACACGGCAGCCGAGTTGGTGCGGTTGCGATTCCGGCGGCGAGCGCTGCAGTTGTGAAGACATGAATCAAGACTCCTCTGGCTTCGCCCGTGGCGCGGAAGCGTCGAATCCGACGAGTTCGGCGACGTCGCCGCGCTCGGCTACTGCGCCGCCCGCTACTGCGCCCGCCGCTACTGCGCCCGCCGCTGTGACCACGACAGCGACCGCCGCCACGACCGCCGCCGCAATTGCCGCCGCGACCGCGGCTGGCCGCCCGCCGCGCGAACGACGCCGCTCGAAGGCGCGTCCTGGCGTATCGCTGTTGGCCTCGGGCGAGCCAATGGTGTGGCTCACAGGCGGCGCGTTGACGTTGGCGGTGAGCATGATCGTCGGCCTGATGCTGTTGGTGCTGTACAACGGCAGCGGCACGTTTTGGCCGGTGCCGATCACGCGGGTGGAACTGCCGGGCGGGACGCGGTTGATGGGCGAAATCACGCGGGTCGAGCGTTATCGGCTCACCAAACCGCTGGTTGAAAACCTGAGCGGTCCGATCGCCGAGGCGGCGACGGCGAAGCTGGCGGGGCGGGACTCGGCGGATAGCGAACGGCGGTTGTTTCGCGTCGGGAATTTTGAACTGACGCAAACCCATTTTCAGTGGGCGAGCGACTACGAAGTCGCGCCTGGTTCCGAGAGTCGTCCGGAGTGGGCGATTTTGGCGGAACGCGTCGAGTGGGGTCGGTGCGTCGGCGAATTGGGGCAGTTCGTGACGCGTTACCGGCGAGTGCCAAGCCCGGACGAAGAGGATCTCTCGAGCCTCGCGCAATGGCTGGAGACGCGTTTGCCAGGTGTTCCGGACGCCGAACGCCCACCGCTTGAGGCGGCGCTCGCGCGGCTGCGGGAGTTGGTCGAGTCGCGTCGCCGGGACAACATCCGTGAATTCCTCGCCCAGGCCACTTCGGAGGCGTCGTGGCGCGCGGTGCTGGAGGATGGTTCCGAGGTCGCGTTGAACGCGGTCGAACCGGGAGCGGCAGTGGTGGAACTGCGCCAACTATGGACGGAGCCGGCGGCGGCTTGGTCGAAGTTCGTCGAGACGCACCCGCAGGTCCGCGAGCGTTTCCAGCAACGCAAGCGGCTTGAACGCCATGAAATCGGCCGCGTGAACACCGCGATCGAGGACGCTCGACTCGCGGTTCGCGGCGCCGAAATCGCCACCCGCGCAGCGGCGCTCGACAAGCTTGAACAGTTGCGTCAAACCCGCGGGCAACTGGCCGCTATGGAATCCGAGTGGACGGCGTTGCAAGCCCGTTGGGAAGTGCTCCGGCGGGAGGCGAAGCGGCCCGACGAGCGTCTGCGGCCGCTGGTCGACGCCGCCGAGTCGCTCTTGAAGACGGCCCGCGAGGAATGGGAGCAGACGCGGCAAGAACCGCTGGCGGCGGCGGCCGCGCTCGAGATGGAATTGGCCAAGCTGCCCGAATCGCTGCGGCTGGCCGGCGACCGGCTTTTGGAGACGCAAACGCGGGGCGAAGACGAGGCGGTATCGATTCAACGCACCATTCAAGCGATGAACGCCGAAAACGATCGGTTCGAGCTGCGGCTCGCGGCGGCGGACGGCGCCACCATCCCGGTGCCGCTTTCCAACATTGTCCGCGCTTACCCGGCGAACCGGCTGGATCGCGCCAGCTCGCTCGGCATTTATCTCGAGCGTTGGTGGGAGTATCTGACCGACGAGCCACGGGAAGCGAACAGCGAGGGCGGAGTCTTTCCGGCGATTTTCGGCACGGTCGCGATGACGTTGATCATGTCATTGGCCGTCGTGCCATTCGGAGTGCTTGCCGCGCTGTACTTGCGCGAATATGCCCGAGGCGGGCCGATTGTCAGCGTCGTGCGGATTTCGATCAACAACTTGGCGGGCGTGCCGAGCATCGTGTTCGGCGTGTTTGGCCTCGGATTCTTTTGTTATCTGGTCGGCGCGTTCCTCGATGGCGGCGCCGCGAACGCCGGCCTGCAAACCTGGCCGTCCTACGCGTGGTATGGCGGCTTGTTCCTGCTCGTCTCGCTCGCGCTCGCCGCGTTCGTCATCGGTTTGAAGATCGCCAGCGGCGAGCGGGCGCGGAGTTTGATGTGGAGCCGCGTCGCGCTCGCACTGTGGCTGCTGGCCACCGCGCTGCTCGTCGCGCTGGTCTTCGGCAATCCGCACTTCGGCGGCTTTTTCGCCGATCGGCTTCCCAATCCGACCTTGGGGAAGGGCGGCATCCTCTGGGCGTCGTTGACGCTCGCGCTGCTCACGTTGCCTGTGGTAATCGTCTCGACCGAGGAATCGTTGTCCGCCGTTCCGAACTCGATGCGGGAAGGCTCGTACGCGTGCGGCGCTGGCAAGTGGCAAACGATTCGCCGCATCGTGCTGCCCCAAGCGATGCCCGGGATTATGACGGGCATGATCCTCGCGATGGCGCGCGGCGCGGGTGAAGTGGCCCCGCTCATGCTCGTCGGCGCCGTGAAGCTGGCGCCGGAACTGCCCATCGACGGCGGCGCTCCGTTCGTTCATCCCGAACGCAGCTTTATGCACTTGGGATTCCATATTTACGATCTCGGTTTCCAGAGCCAAAACAGCGAGGCGGCGAAGCCGATGGTGTTCACGACGACCCTGCTGCTGATCGCGCTGGTGGCGTCGTTGAATATCGCCGCCGTCTGGCTCCGTGGCCGCTTGCGGAAACGTTTCCGCGTGGGACAGTTTTGACCAAGGATTCGTCCATGAACGCCAACGCCGGCAACCCGCTTGTCGCCACTCATGCCGCCAGTTCCACGAGCGGTTCCGGGGCTTCGGGGAGCCATTCCGCCCGATTGCATGAAAGCGGGCTCGCGCGGATCGCGCGGGGCGAAAAGGTGCCCGCGATCGTCCACGAGTCGGTCTGGGACGACGAGCCGGTGTTGGAGGTCGAGCACTTCTCGTTGTGGTACGGGGAGAAGCAGGCGCTGCACGATATTTCGTTGCCCGTGCCGAAGGGCAAAGTCACGTCGATGATCGGTCCGTCCGGATGCGGCAAGTCGACGCTGCTGCGCTGCGTCAACCGCATGAACGACCTGATTGGAACCGTGCGGATCGCCGGCTCGATGAAGCTCAATGGCGACCCGATTTACGACCGCGGCGTCGACGTGATCGAACTGCGGAAGCGGATGGGCATGGTGTTCCAGAAACCCAATCCGTTCCCGATGAGCATCTTCGAGAACGTGGTTTATCCGCTGCGGATCGACGGCGAACGCAACCGCCAGACCTTGGCCGAGGTGTGTGAGAAGAGCCTTCGCGGCGCCGCGTTGTGGGACGAAGTGAAGGACCGGCTCAACAGCAGCGCGCTGGAACTCTCCGGCGGCCAACAACAACGGCTCTGCATCGCCCGCGCGATCGCCAGCGAACCCGAAGTGCTGCTGCTCGACGAGCCCTGCTCGGCGCTGGATCCCATCGCCACGGGCAAAGTCGAGGACTTGATCAGCGACCTGCGCGGCGATTATTCCATCCTCATCGTCACCCACAACATGCAGCAGGCGTCGCGGATCAGCGACTACACCGCGTTCATGTACCTGGGACGGCTTGTCGAGTACGGACCGACGGCGGAGATTTTCACCCGTCCACGGCTCAGCGAGACCAACGACTACATCACCGGTCGTTTCGGTTGAGACGAAACGCGGCGATCGTGCCCGCGTCGCTTTGAGGGACGAAAGTTCGTTTACCGCCAAGCCGAAGGCGCTGGCTCGGCCGCGTAACCGGAATGCGTGTCCCACGCGAAAGAGTTACGCTGTTTCGATCCGTGTCGCCCGTGGTGGACACGTGGTAGGTTAGTCGCGTGGCTCATAACGTCATCAGATGTCTTGTCGCGCACAGGAGCGATCCGTGTCCGATCCTTCGCAGTGGATTCCGTTTCGTGGCCAACCGCCCGCCGAATCGCCGCCCGAACTGGTCGTGCCCAACGTCATGCCGACGGACGAACGCGTCTGGGTTCCAGTCGAGCCGAATGTTTGGTTTCGGCCGCTGCTGATGTGCGTGACCCGCGGCTACTGGTGCAATCTGTTGCGGGTCCGCAAGTCGGGCGTGCTGTCGCGGCACCGACATCCGCTCCCTGTCCATGGCTTGGTGTTGAAGGGCGAATGGCGGTACCTGGAACACAACTGGGTCGCGAAAGAGGGCAGCTACGTCTACGAGACTCCGGGAGAAACGCACACCCTGGTCGTCGACCCGCACGTCGAGGAGATGATCACGTTCTTCCAAGTCAACGGCGCGATGATCTACGTCGATCCCGACGGAAAAGTGATGGGCTTCGACGACGTCTTCACGCGGATCGCCAAGTGCCGCGCCCACTACGAGTCGGTGGGACTGGGGACCAGCTACATCGACCAGTTCATTCGCTAGAGCATGGATCGCTCGGCCGATTTCATGGGAGCAACAAGACCATGTTTTCAACCTCGACACAGCGTCTCGCGCTGGGACCTCCATCCGTATTCAGAATGGATCTCTGTTCGCTCCGCCGGCTGGCGATCGCGGGAACGGTCGCGGCGGTCTGTGCGAGCGTTATCGTTTCGCCGCCCCGAGTTCGCGCGGATGCGCCCGATTTCGATCGCGACGTGAAACCGCTTTTGGAACGGCACTGCCAGGGATGCCACAACGCGAAGGAACGCAAAGGCGATTTCGAGCTCGCGTCCGTCGCCACCGCCGCGAAGTTGGCGGCGGATTCCGATCGCTTGCAGATGCTGCTCGAAGTCATCGGCGAAGGCTTCATGCCGCCCAAGGACGCCCCGCAACCGCTGTCATCCGCCGATCGCCAACGGATTGTCGACTGGCTCGGCGGGCAGTTGGAACGCGAGGCCCGCGCGCGAGCGGGCGATCCGGGCCGAGTGGTCGTGCGTCGCCTGACGAACGCCGAGCTGAACTACACGCTGGCGGATTTGACCGGCGTGACGCGGGACTGGACCAGCGACTTTCCCCGCGACGGCAGCGGCGGCGAAGGGTTTTCGAACACCGGACAAACTTTGCAGATGTCGGCCGGCCAGATCGAGAAGTACCTGTCGCTGGCGCAGCGGGTCGCGGCGAGCGCGGTGATCCTGCCCGCCAGCGGACCCGCTTTCGTGGAAACGCCGGCGCCGCAGCCCGAATGGGCCCGCCTAGCGCTCGAACGGCTAGACGCCTTCTGCAGCCAGCAGTCGGTCGAGTACGTCGACGCGACTTCGCCCGAGCAACTGATGAGCTACGCGTATCCGCCCGGAAAGTCGCCGCAGCTCGATTTCACCGTGAACGGATTGCGCGGCTACAAAGCGTACTCGAATGCCCGCCCTGGCGATCCGCTGCAATTCCTACTGACTTCGCACCGGCTCTTCTATCGCAACGAGCGGCTCTGTCCGTCTCCGTTGACCTTCGCCGTGCCTCAAGGGACGCTGAAGAAAATCCGCGGCCGCGAGCCGCTTCCCGCGGAAATCCGCCAATGGGAGCGGTTGTGGCTCGACCTGCGGCACACCACCGGTTACGCGCGGCCGTTCAAAGTGTCGCTGCTGCATCGCTGGCTGTCGTTCCAACCGTATCGCGTGGGCGACAACCCTGATTTCGAAGAACGGATCCAGCAGTGGAAGGGCCGGCCGCTCGACTTGCGGAAAGATCTCTCGTTCACCGTGATGTCGCTTGCCAAACACCTGAACGACATTCGTCCCACGACACCCGCCGAACTGCGCGATTACGCCAACATCCAAAACTCGCGGGATGGCGAAAGCCAAGGGACGATGGTCCCGAATCACGACGCGTTCGATGTCTTCCTGCAGAACTCGCTGACCGACGCCCAATTGGACGCGCTGTGGAAAATGGCGTGCGATCCAGCGAGCTCGCTCGCCAAACGGCTTGAAAAGGTTCCGCCCGAATCGATGCGGGCCGAGTGGCTCCAACTTGCCGAGCAGGAAACTCAATGGCGGT
>JBIKVL010000792.1:0-3056 GCA_044356875.1 Pirellulaceae bacterium
CGCCTGCTTGTTAGCCTTATTGGAAAAGCCGGATGAGGCGATGAAGGCGCTGGATGCCGCCGTGTCGGCGGGGTGGCTGAACCATCAGCAGATCGAGCGGGACCGGGACTTCGAGTCGCTGCGGGGGCGGCCCGACTACAAGACCTTGCTGGAACGGCTCAAGGAGACCCCGATCGACGTGCAGCCGACGATCGGCTTCCAGTCGCGGAACGCCTGGACGGCGGCTGGCGAGCCGCTGGCGCTGACCCCGCTGGCGTCGGCGCCGGGCGGGCCCAGCGAACCGCCAGCTCTAGCGAACAACGCGTCACCGCCAAACCTCGGAGCCGCTCTGGCCGCTTTACAAACGCCGCCACGCCGCTATTTGCTCTCCACGGTGCTTGCAGTCACCCGGGGGCGCGGGCTGAGCGTCGACGAGTCGCTGGCGAATTTGCGTCGCAGCGTGGCGGCGGATGGCTCCCGGCCAGCCGGAACGATCTATATCGAACGCAATGGCGATGTGCGTTCGACGACCCGCGAATGGGCGTTTCGCGGCGTCGTCCGCCGCCTCGAAACGCTCGGCGTTCGCGCGGTCCTGGAACCGGGCGTGTTGCCCAAGGATCGGGGCGACGTCGCGGGCGCGGTGATCGGGATCGCGGACTTTCAATGGCCGGCGAGCGGCAGCAAGATCCTGCCCGGCGCGATCGTCGAGCACCTGACCAGCTTTGGCGGCGTGATGACGAAGGGGGCCGGCCAAACGCCGCTCGTCGAGTTCCTGCGGCATGGAGCGGCGGGCGCGTCGGGGACTGTCACCGAACCGTTCGCGATCCAGGCGAAATTCCCTACGCCATTCATCCACGTCTATTACGCGGAAGGCTGCACGCTGGCCGAGTCTTTTTACCAAGCCGTCTCGGGGCCTTATCAATTACTGATCGTCGGCGACGCCTTGTGTCGCCCTTGGGCCCGGCCTTTCACACTGACCGTGAACGGCCTGCCCGCCGAGGGGGCTCGATTGACGGCAAAGCTTGAACTAACGCCGCGTTGCGAATCGCCGGTCGGGATCGAGCTGGCGGAGAGCCGGTTGTACGTCGACGGCCGGCTGGTCGGGACGACCGGCCCCGGCAAACCTTTGACGCTGGAGCCGGCGACCTTGGATGGCGGGCCGCACGAGGCGGCGGTCGTGGCGATCGGCAACGACGCCGTCCGCACGGTCGCTCGGCGAACGTTTCGGTTCGAAACGGGCGATCCGACGCGAAGTTGCCTGGCGCGGCTGGCGGGCGACGAGCCGCTGGCGTGGGAAAAGACCGGGCGGATACTCGTATCGGCCGAAGGAGCCGAGTCGATCGAAGCGCGCTGGGGGGCTCGATCGCTCGGACGCGTTGTTGGTTCCGCGGGCGAGATTCAGCTCGACCCGCGAGTCATCGGTCCGGGGCTGTCGAAGCTGCAAGCGATCGCCCGCTACGCCGACGGAGCGACGGTTCGCTCGCCGTGGGTCGAACTGCGCGTGCTGCCGCCAAGCGGCGCCGAAACTCCGCCGAAACCTGGCGCCGCCACGCCTTGATGATCGCCACCCTTCAATTCCACGCGAAAACGCCTTCGCCTTCGCGCGCCGGCGTTCGCGCCTCAGGTGAGCGAAATGGATACGAGCGGCTGGGATTCGGGCGTTGTTGGCGTGGCTGGCGTCGAGCGGCGGAGTTGGCCGCAGGCGGCGTTAATCGCGTCGCCCTTGCGCTCCCGGAACTGGACGTTGATCCCGGCCAGTTCGAGGATTTCCCGGAAACGCATTTGGGCCGTCGCCGACGGGGTCGCGTACGGCAAGCCGGCGACCGGGTTGTAGGGAATGACGTTCAATAAGGCAGGGCGGCCGCGGAGGATCGCGACCAACTCGTGGGCGTCCTCGGGACGATCGTTGACGCCGCCAAGCAGCACATATTCAAACGTCAGACGCCGGCCGGACGCTTCAAAGTAGCGATCGGCGGCGGCGAGAATCGCGTCGAGCCCAATCGTGCGGTTAACGGGGACAAGGCGGTTCCGCAGTTCGTCGTTCGCGGCATGCAACGAGACGGCGAGGTTGTAGCGGGTGTCTTCAGCGGACAGTTTATCGAGCGCCGCGGGCAGTCCCACTGTCGAGATCGTGATCCGCCGAGCGCTGATGCCCAGCCCCTTCGGATGCGAGGCGGTTTCCAACGCGGGCAACAGGTGCTGGAGATTCGCCAGCGGCTCGCCCATTCCCATGACCACGATATGACTGAGCCGCTCGTCGGCCGGCAGCAATCGTTGCAACAGCAAGGCCTGTTCGAGAATCTCGCCAGTGGTCAGATTGCGGTCGACGCCGTCGAGCCCACTGGCGCAGAAAACACAGCCCATCGCGCAGCCCACTTGGCTGCTGATACAGATGGAACGCCGGGGACCGTCCCGCAGCAACACGCATTCGATCCGCCCGCCATCGGCCAATTCGAGCAGCAGTTTTTCCGTGCCATCGTCGGACTGGGAATGCCGAGCAACCTTCGCGGTCCAGAGCGTGAATTCCGCGGCCAGTTGTTGGCGGAGCTTCGCCGGCAGATCGGTCATGTCGTCGAACGAAACGGCGCGGCGCTCCATGATCCAGCCGCGGACCTGGGACTCGCGATAGGTCGGTTGCCCCACCGCCGCGAGCCATTCCCGAAACTCGGCCGTCGGCAGGTCAAGTAGATGTCGCACGAATGCCGTACTCCCCGTCTGGTTGCTAGTTGCTGGTTGCTAGTTGCTAGTTGCTAGTTGCTAGTGGTTAGTGGTTAGTGGGTGGCGGGTGGTGGGTGGTGAGTTTTGGGTGGCGGGTGGCGGGTGGCGGGTGGTGAGTTTTGGGTGGTGGGTGGCGGCTTGTGGCTGGTTGCGGGTTACTGATTTCTGATCCTTGTTTAATGACAATACCGTTCAACGAGCGTTAAGTCACTGTTGCTCTCAAGCTTGCGTCTGCTGAAACAGGGAGGGATAAAGACACTCGGATTCACCCTGAGTTAAGGACGGTTGAACCTGTTGGCCGAAGGCCAACTTCAACGTAGCCTGGGGCAACGCCCCAGGTGGGCCAGGCAATACACCCT
>JBIKVL010000046.1:0-11055 GCA_044356875.1 Pirellulaceae bacterium
GCCAAGTCGGCGTCGGACGGTGGCGGTCCGTCGGCCGGCTTGGCGGGCCCCTCCGGCTTGCCAGCGTTTTCCGGCTTCGCGGGCGGTTCGGCCTTGGCGGGCGCGTCGGTTTTCGCCGCCGTCGCTTTCTTCGCCGCGTCGTCGCCCTCGTCGGCCCGGGCAGCCATGGCGGCCGTGGCGTTCGCGGCGGGATTGGCCGCCGCGTGCGCGACGACGGCCAAGCTGGCGCCCGCCGTGGCAAGCGCGGCGTTGAACGCGCGCCGCGACAGCGGCCGAGCGGACCGTTCTGGTTGCCGTTCTGATTGCCGTTCTGGTTGCCGTTCTGGTTGCCGTTCTGGTCGTGGTTCGGGTTGCGGGATGGGCTGCGGAATACGCGGTGAGTCGGTCATCAGGACAGCTCCTCAGGGGCTTGGTGGCCGGCGGTTCATGGGGTCTTGATCCGTTCGCTCACTCGACCGGTCGCCTTGTGGCGAATGATCTGTTTGACGGCGCCATCGGGCATGCGTTCTTCCTTGAGCAGCAGATGGTCGGTGTCGAATTCGCGGAGCGCGGCGACATTGGGAACGTCCTTGAGGCCGCGCCATTCCTCCAAGTGAACGGGCTCCCAGCGCTTCGACCGCATCGACGCGTAGGCGGCATCCATCACGGCGTTGACGACATAGCCGTCGTAGAACGTCTCGCGCGGGGCGCGGCGTTGGTCGAGCGCGTCGAGCATATCGGTGAACATCTCGACGTAGCCGAGCGCGCCGGCTTCGTCGCCCACGGGGAACAGCCAGCCGGTGGTGCCTTCGGCCTTTTCGGCCACGTAGTCGCCCGCGCCGCGCGCCGTGAACATCTCGAGTCCCGTCCGCAGCCAGTGGTTGAGGAACAGCGTGCCTTCGGTTCCCGAAACTTCATCGCGCAGATCCATCCCGCCGCGAAATGTCCAACTCACTTCGAACTGGCCAACGGCGCCATTTTCGTACCTGACCATCCCCACCGCGTGATCCTCGGCCTCGATCGGATGCACCTGCGTGTCGCCCCAACAGACCACCTCGACGGGCCGGATTTCTTTCCCAATGAAGCTGCGGGCGATTTCGATGCAATGGCATCCGAGATCGATGATCGCGCCGCCGCCAGACTGTTCGCGGTCCCAAAACCAGGCGCTGTGCGGGCCGGGATGCGTCTCGCGGGAGCGGGCCCAGAGCACCTTGCCGAGCGCGCCGCGGCGGACCGAGTCGAGGGCTTTCAGCGTCTTCGGCGTGTAGACGAGATCTTCGAGATAGCCCGCGAAAACGCCCGCCTGTTCGACAGCCCGCAGCATCCGCAACGCTTCCGGAGCCGTGCGCGCCAGCGGCTTCGTACACAGCACCGCTTTGCCGGCCCGCGCCGCTTCCACCACCGCCTGCTCGTGCAGATGGTTGGGCAAACCGACCACGACGACATCCGAGTCACTGTCATCAATCGCCGCTTCCAGGTCGGTCGACCAGCGCGGAATGCGCCACTGTTCGGCAAACTGCCGAGCCCGCTCGGGACTTCGCGAGTAGACATTCACCACGCGGTCGCGGCTCCGCTGCCCCTGCAATACCATCGTGTAGAACATGCCGATCAGGCCCGTGCCGAGCAGTGTAATCTTCCGCATTGCGCCTCCTGGGTTCAGTGTGGCGAGCATCTTGGCGGAGGCCCCGCGCGGCCGCAAGACGGGCGGCTATCGGTCGAGCGCTTCGCCGGTGGCCGTCGGTCGCTGTCCCGATTCGAGGAACGCGCTGAGCAACACTTGCGCGGCCAGTTGATCGCGGCGGGCCTGCCGCCGCTTCTTAGTCAGTCGGCCCTGGGCCATGAATTCGTCGGCCGCGGCCGACGAGTAGCGTTCGTCGAAGAAGACGATCGGCTTGCCCGTGGCCGCTCCCAGCCACAGGCCGAATCGTCGCGCCTCGACCGACTTTGGACTTTCGTCGCCGCTGGGAAACAGCGGCAAGCCGACGACAAACCCGGCAATCCGCTCGTCGGCGGCGAAGCGGGCGAAAAACGCCGCGTCCGCCGTCGCCGAGCGTCGTTCGTAGGTATCCCAAGGACTGGCAAGCCGCCGGTCGGGATCGGTCACGGCGATGCCGATCCGCACCGTGCCGAAATCGATGCCGGCGAGTCGACCGCTGGCGGGCCAAGGCGCTGGGCCGCAAGTCGCTGTGTCACTCATCGATCGGCTCGCGGGCCCCTTGCTCGCGGAAATGCCCGCTTCGCAGGAATCGCAGCACCGCCTCCTGGACCTTCGGCTCCTCAAGCATCTGTGAATGGCGGAAGGGAACGAGCAGGAAATCGCGAGCCCCGCGGAGCTTGGTTTCCTCTACCCGCACCACGAGGTCATCGTCGCCCGGGAGCAACGGATTGTGCCCGCGGCCGTCGCCTATTCCGCCCGCCACAATCCCGAATTCGCAGCGTGGCGTCGCCAGATTGCCAACGAGCTGGTCCCAGTTTCCACCGAGCGCCTCGCCGCTTCGGCCCGTCACCAGTCCGAAAACGCCCGTCCCATGCAGTCGTTTCGCGATCATCGCCCCGTTGTTCGGCGGTCCCAGCATCACAATGCGACGCGGCGCGAGACGCTGGGCAGGCGTTGGCCCATCCCCCACCGGCTTCGCGTCGACGGGCGGAGCTTCGGACCGCGCGGGAACCGACCGCTTGGACGGGAATGCGGGATCCGTTGCCGCCCTCTGAGCGGCATCGTCAGCCAAGTAATGCCGCAACACGATATTGCCGAGGCTATGGCCGACGAAGTTCAGTTCCTCGACTTCGCCCAGTCCATCGATCACCTTGCGAAGCGCCTCCGCGTGTTGCTCGATGCCTTCGCGAGTGCTGGCGTAGCCGAACCGCAGGGGCGTGTAGCCGCCATCGGCCCGCAAATAGTCCGCCATCGGCGCGAGCACCGCTTTCGACCTTCCCAATCCGTGGAGCAGGATGACGACTTTGCCGCGAACAGGCCGCAGCCGCTGCTCGACAACCACCTGTTGGAATCGCGTTCGACACTGCGCCTCGGTGCCCCACGCGAGCCGCTGATCGTGGTCGTCCAATAGCCGGTAATGTCCCGAGAGCACGTTGCGCTGGATTCGGTATTCCCCGCAAATAAACTCGTCGGTCCAAACCTGGGTTCCGCCCAGAGTGGCCGCGACCAAGTTGAAATTGAGGGGCGTATCGCCTCCGTCCGTGGCTGGCGTCTCGTCGTCGGACTCAGGCTGTTGAGCGTAAACAGCGGACGAGGGGACGGGCGACGCGGCCAGCGACGCAAAGCCCGCGAGGCAAACCGCCTTCGCGAGCCGCCAACCGTAACGACCTCCCGCTTGAAGTGTCCGCGCGAGTCGCGATCCGCCCATCCGTAAACCTCCCCAATTCCGGTTCCACCACGCGCAATAAGGCGCAGCTCCTACGCGTTATGAGTCTCCGCCGCTACGCGCGCGAAAACGCACCCGCTGGGAGCGGCGCCCAAGGCAATCAAGGCAACCGTCGCTGCGTCCGTTCCGCCACCGAGTGTCGCCATCGCGAGCCACATCAGCCAGACGGAATGTTACACGACTACTGCCGTAAACGGCAATTCGCGTCGAGTGGCCGCCAGCCGCCCCGCCAGGCCCAGGCTTCGACGCGGCCTTCCGCCAGCCGGAAGTGCAGTGCGCCGTCACGCGCGGTGTGGCACCAGCGGCGGCCAGCGAGCGAGGAGGTCGCCGCCAACGGGACGCCTCGGGTCGCCGAACCGCTGATCACGATCCACTCGGGATTGGCCCAGTCGATCAAGCTGTCGGCGCCGCCCGTGGCACTTCCATGATGCGGCGCCATCGTGACGGCGTATCGCCGCGGCGGATCCTGCAATAATCGCTGCAGCCCCGCGCCTTCCAGATCGCCCGGCAAGAGCACCGCCCCATCCCGGGTTTCTATCGACAGCACCAAGCTTGCGGCATTGTCCGTGCGCCAACGAGTCTCGCCGTCGGGATGCAGCACGCGAACGCGACCGTGCTCGTCATTCCACAGCAGGTAGCCGCGTCGCAGCGTGCCGCAACTCAAACCCGCCGCGTCGATCGCGCGGCGCAGTTCCGCGAGCGCTGGATCGGGATGTTCAAACATCATCGGCGAGACGTGGACACGCCCGACGCTGAACCGCCGCAACAGATCCGGCAAGGCGTTGTAGTGGTCCGTGTCGGCATGCGAGATCACCACGTCGTCGAGTCGTCGCACGCCACGCGACCAGAGCGTGCTGGCGATCGCCCGCGAACCGGCCGCCGGCCAGCCTAACCGCCCCGCGTCATACAGCAAATTGCGGCCATCCGGCCATTCCACCAACACGCTCGTGCCATGGCCGACCGCGACAAACGTCACACGCAGCGCGTCGTCCCGGACCGCGCGGGGCACAAAGGTCACGCCCAACGCCGCCACAGTCATCAAGCTCCAGCCAAAAACACGCCTGAACGGCGATTGCCAGTTCAGCGCGGTGAATGCCAGGGTCGCGCCCCCGACCGCCGCATAGAAAACAATGACCGCCCACCGCGGTGGACCCGGTAGCCAAAAATGGCCCCACGGTATCGCTTCGCCCCAACGCAGCAACCGCTCTATCGCCCATAAACACTCGCCGCAGGTCCAGCCTGCCCACGCCGCCGCCAGCGGCATCAGCGGGGCGAACACCAACGTCGCGAATCCGGCGTACAGAGCTACCGCCGCCGGAACGAGCACCAGTGGATTGAGCGGCAAGGCGACGAGCGAAACCACATGGAACCGCCAGACCACCAAAGGCGTGCTGCTGAGCCAGACTTGGAAGCCGGTCCAAATCGCTCGACCGGCCGCCGCCCCCAACCAGCGCGCCAGCCGAGACCACCATGGACGGGCCCGTTCCAAGAGCGCGTCGAGCGGTTGAGGGCGGTTCGCTCCGCGTCGACCGCCCTGCCCACCACGGCCACCATGACCACCACGGGCTCCGTGCCCGCTACGCTCATCGCTCGCGTCGTTCCCGCCGGTTTCGCCCGCGCCGCGTCCCTCCGCGCAGAGCACAGCCACCGCCAAGAATGAAAGTTGCGTTCCCGTATGAAAGAGGCTCGACGGCTGCACCGCCAACACGATCAGGCCGGCGGCGGCCAGCGAGTTGTACGCCATCCCTTGCCGGGCGAGCAGCTTCGCGACACAGACGCAGACAACCAGGATCGCCGCCCGCACCACCGGCGCTTCTCCACCGGTGAGGGCCGCGTAGAACACCGCTAACCCGGCCACCAGCAGCAACGCGAACCGCCGTGGTAGCCAGCCGAGCCGCACGATGGCCCAAAAACCATAGGCGAAGATCGCCACGTTGAGGCCGGAAATCGCCAGCAGGTGCGCCAGTCCCGTCACAAAGAACGTATGGCTCAGGTCGGCGTCCAACTGGCGTCGCGTTCCCAACAGCAAGGCGGCCGCCAACGGCGCTTGGCCCCGCGTCACGTGCCGCTCGAGGCTGCGTTTGCCGGCGGCGCGGAGCGTCGCGAACCAGCGGCTCAACGACCGGCTCTCGCCGCGGCGAATCAACCAGACGCCCGCTGCCGATTTCGCCTGCAGACGCGTCAACACCCGTCGCGAACGCTCGGCGAATGCCCCGTCATACTCGTCGGGGTTCGCCGGTTCGGCAGGGCGACTGGCCGTCGCCAACACGCGTACCAAGTCGCCGCTGTGCAGTTCGGAGGGCAGTGTTGGAAAACTGAACCGAGCGCGGCCGGACACCGTTCGCCACCGCCGCCCATCGCGAATCGCGCGAAACTGCACGAGGCAATCCTGTTGCTCGCCGGTCAACTGATGCGACAGCGGACTCGGCGGCGCTGCCGGTATTCGTTCCGGCTCCGACTCGATCTCCACTTCGACGCAGACCGGCCGCGGCTGCTCAACCAGTTCAGCCGCGAGGTCGCCCTGGGGAAACCAATGCCACTGAACGGCATGCCAACCACCGGCCAGTCCGCTGGCGGCCAGCAGCGCCAGCAGACTCGCGACGCGTGGAAAACGGCAGGCGAAAGCCAGCGGCGCGGCGGCCAGCCATGAACACGACAACGCCGCCCAGACGCCCAGCGGCGGCGCCCACGTCGAATCGGCCCAGATGCCGACGGCGGCAAAGGCCAATAGAGAGACTAGCGGCTGGCGGGACCAACCCGCACAGCCCTTAAAACGGGGCTCCATAGACAACGCTCTCCCACGCCGCCCTCTCCGAGCGTCGGCTTGCGCGTAGCCAACACCCGGCAAGGACAGGTTGTTACGAGCGATCCGGAAACGAGCCCCACGTTCCGAATGCTACAGATCTAAATTGTCCAACGCATCGATCAGACTATCCAGTTCATCCTTCGGCGCGTTCGCCATCGTCGCCGGCTGTCGCTTGGGAATGCCTTGCGACATGCCGACCGCATCGCGGCCCACCGCCACCAACTGCTCGTCCCGCTCGCGAGCCGCGATCTCCAACGCGTCCAAGCCCGAGTCGGGCGAGCCGAACAGCTTGGAAAGGTCGATTTTCAACGCGCCCGCCGCTTCCGCGGCGGCGCCCGCGATCGCCGGCGTCTTGTGCTGCGGGAAAATGATCGCGTTCTCGGGACAAACCCGGCTGCACGCCGGACACCCCTTCCGACAATTGTCCGGTTGTTCCACGAGAATCGTATCCACCTTGTCAACGCCGTAGACGCCGAACAGGCAGAAATCGATGCACTCCATACAGTTCGTGCAGCGACTGTAGTCGATCACCGGATACCAGCGGCGGTCGGTCTCCTCGACGATCCGCAGCGGCTGCCCCGCCGCAGGCGAAACGACGCCCGCCGCAGGCGAAACGCCCGCCGCGGCAAGCGGAACGGTCGGCGAAACACTGGCCGGCACGCTCACGGAGGCACCAGGCGCGGCTGCCCGGGGATTCGGTCCAAGCGCTGTGTCGTTCGCCGGATTGACGAAGCGAAATAGCGGCTCCTCCTTGGGAGCGCCGCCGAGCCAGCCCATCAATTCCACCACCTGAGTCCGGTTCTCTTCGGCGATCCGCTTGACCTCGCGGATGAACGGCGCGGCCGAGTTGTGCAGTCGCAGATCAAGACAGTAGATACGGCGATCCGGAACGGCTCGCTGATCGATCACGCGCTGTTTGTCATCGCCCGCGGCGGCCTCGGCCTTCGCCTGGCGCAATTCCTCGTCGTCGTCCTCGTCGTCCTCCGCAGGCTTCAACAAGCTGATCCCGGCTTTGCCATGCACGCCGTGTCGGTCGAGGATCCAGCGGGCGGCGCGTTCGTACAGCCACGACAACACCACGACCGGGCCGGTAATGCCCTTCAACGCGAGCACCCCCGTTCCGTCCGCTTTGATGTCGTAGAGATGCGGAATGACGATGACCTCGATCCCCGACTCCATGAGCAACTCGGCGACGAGCGTCTCTTCCAGATCCCGTTTCGCCGGATTCTGGCTCTGACCTTGCGAGATGACGACCGTGGTGCGTTTGGCCATGGGGAAGCTCACCGTCCAAGGGGAAAACAACGAACCGCGCAGGAGGTAGGCGGCGACAAATCGGCGAATGACCCAAGATTGTAATCAGCGCCCCGCCGCCTGTCCTAGACCGGTGGCTGGTGGTTGGTGGTTGGTGGTTGGTGGTTGGTGGTTGGTGGTTAGTTGGTAACCGTGCATCGCTCAATGCTGCCCGCTGCCCGCTGCCCGCTGACTGCTGACTGCTGCCCGCTGCCTGCTGACACGGATTCGCCGCGGAGACGTGGCGCACATTTTTCGGAGAAAAAAATCCACCCATGTGAAAGGTCGGGCTGGTCGGAACAGTAGCTCGATGTAGCAGGGGTTGGCGAGGCTCAGCGACATGCCACGGCCGCCACCTCCATTGGCTCCACCACTTTCCACGAGGGGATTGTTCCATGTTTCGCGCCTTCATCGAACGTTTCTTTGCTTCCAGCGTCCGGCATGCATCGTTGTCTTCCGAGTCGGCCGAAGCTGGCAGTGGCTCGAAGCGGAGTAAAATCTCGCGGTCGTCGCGTCGGTCTGCCACGCGAACGGGACGGCGATTGACGCTTGGCGAGCGGCTTGAAGGACGATCGCTCATGGCGGCCGACTTCGACAATGACGGATTCGAGGATCTGGCAGTGGGTGCGCCGTCGACCTGGAGCGGGGCGAGTGCGAATGTCGGCGAGGTCGTGGTGACGTACGGCGCATTCGGCGCCGCTTACAGCCGTGTTCAGACGCTCTCGAAAGCGATTGTCGGGTTGATCCCCGCCGCCGACGATTTCTTCGGCAAGTCGCTCGCGGCCGGCGATTTCAACGGAGACGGCTACGACGACTTAGCGATCGGCGTGCCGGGGGATGACACAGGAGCTATCGATGCTGGCGCCGTGGTGGTTCTTTACGGTTCGGCGGGTGGCCTGATGATCACGCCCACCTTCCTCCAACAAGGCATGGCCGGCGTACCCGGCGCTCGGAGTGTTGGCGATTACTTCGGCGACGCGCTCGCGGCGGGCGATGTGAATCTGGACGGATTCGACGAGCTGGCGGTGGGAGCTCCGGGGGAAAACTATTTGGGCCGCGTCGATTCGGGATTGGTGCAGGTGATCCGTGGAAGCGCGGTGGGCCTGACGGGTGTCGGCAGCTGGGTCTTCGGACAAGACATTGCGGGGGGGCTGGTCGAAGCGAACGACCAGTTCGGCAAAGTGCTTGCCATGGGCAAGTTTGATGCCGACGCGCGGTTCGATGTCGTGGTCGGCGTTCCCAACGAAGACGGCGGCGCCGGCGCGATCAACGTGATCTATGTAACCGGAAGACGTCCCAATCAGTTCTTTACCCAAACGTCGATTGGTTTGTCTGCCGCGATCGCAAATGATCGGTTGGGAGCGTCGCTCGCTGTGGGCGATTTCGATGACGACGGTCGCGACGATGTCGCGATCGGAGCCCCCGGCGAGGACACTGGCGCGATCACAGACCATGGCGCCGTTCAGGTGCTCTACAGCAATGGCCTGGGACTCGGCACGGCTCGAGCGTTGCTCGTGCTCCAGTCGGCTTTTCCCGACTTGATGGAAACGGGCGATCAGTTCGGATTCTCCGTGGCGGCCGGCGACTTTGACGGCGACGGCGTTGATGACTTGGCGATTGGAACGCCCTTCGAGGATGTTGGGGCCGCTGTCGATGCGGGCGCGGTCGACATCATCTACGGCCGTGTTGGCGGACTCAATTTCGGCCGCACCATTCACTTGACGCAAAGCGGCGGTTCCGAGACTGGCGACCACTACGGAGCGGCGCTCGGAGTGCTCGACTTCGATGGCGACGGCCGCGACGATTTGGCGATCGGCATTCCCGACGAAGATATCCGCTCGGTCGATGAAGGGGCGCTCGAACTCCGCCGTCTCAATGGCGCGATCGCGGTCTACCTCGACGAATACATCCTGGGAACTGGCGCCGGCGCTGGACATAAGTTCGGTTCGACTTTCGCGTCCCGCCGTCGCTAGAGGACTCGAAGTAGCCTTCCCCGTCACGTTCGCGCCCTGGTGGTTGACTGCCCGAAGTCCGGCTCGCGACAATCCTCCGCGTCCCGCGAGCGACCGGCCCCTTCAAGGGTGTCCAGCCAGTGGCGGAACGCGGCGGATCGGGACTCGAAGTCCCGGTCTGCGTGGGATTGAACAATCGAGCGACTCAAGGGAAGGAGTGGGCGGTATGCTTTCAGTGAATCGGCGTGCGTTCTTGGCTGGAACCGCGGCAGCGGCGACGGCCTCTTGGGCGGAATCAGCGGTCGGACTGCGAAGGGCGAAAGCGGCTCCGAGCGAGCGGCTATCAGTGTGCGTGATCGGCATCCGCGGACGCGGCTCGAGTCTGGCGCGGGACTTCGCCGCTTTGCCCGAAGCGCAGGTCACGCACGTCTGCGATGTGAACGAGCCGCTGCTGGGGCCGTTCGCGCAGCAGATCGCCGCGATCCAGAAGTCGACGCCCAAGCCGCTGACGGACCTGCGGCGGGCGCTCGACGACGCCTCTATCGACGCGATCATTGTGGCGACCCCGGACCATTGGCACGCGCTGGCGACCATCTGGGGCTGCCAGGCGGGCAAGCATGTCTACGTGGAAAAGCCGATTTCCAACAACGTCTTCGAGGGGCGGCAGATGGTGGCGGCGGCGCGGAAGCACCGCCGCGTCGTTCAGGTTGGCACCCAGAGCCGCAGCGCGCCGCATTACCGCGAGGTCATGGAGTTGATCCGGGGCGGACGGATTGGCAAAGTCCACATGGCCAAGGCGTTCAACAGCCAATTGCGGCGGAAGGTGCCCGCCGTCGCCGACTCGGCTGTTCCCACCGGCTTGAACTGGGATATCTGGCAGGGGCCGGCTCCCGAGCGGCCGTTCAACGCGAACCGCTACTCGTATGGCTGGCGTTGGCTGTGGGACTACGGCACGGGCGATATGGGGAACGACGGTGTCCATGACCTGGACATCGCGCGTTGGGGGCTCGGCGTGGAGTTGCCGACCGAGGTTGCTTGCTCGGGCGACAAGCTGGCGTTCGCGGGCGACATCCAGGAGACGCCGGATACGCAGGTCGCGACATTCAAGTTCCCCGAACAGCAGGCGATGCTGCTGTACGAGCAGCGGCTTTGGACGCCGTACCATCAGGAAGGCTTTGAGAACGGCGTTGTTTTTTATGGAACTGACGGCTACATCGCGATCGGGCGGCGCTCGTGGCGGCTCGTGGAAAAGCGGAACAAAGTGGCGGTGGACCAACCGGTGCAGTTCGCCGACTCGCCACACTTGCAGAATTTCATCCAGTGCGTGAAATCGGGCGCGACTCCCAATTGCGACATCGAAGAGGGATACCGCTCGACGCTGCTCGCCCATTTGGGGAACCTGTCGTTCCGAGTCGGCCGGCCGTTGCGATTCGATCGCGACACGCACACGATTCCCGGCGACGCCGAAGCCAACGCGTTGTTGAAACGGCTCGGCCGCAAGGAATTCACGATTCCCGAGCAAGTGTAACTCGCGAGCGTAGTCGCAAAGAGAACGCGCGCTCGCGAAAGAGCGAGCCGCCAGTCAAAAAGCGGAGCGGCGTAAGCCGCCCGGCTTTAGCGGAGCGGGGGGAGCCCGCCCCGCGGC
>JBIKVL010000793.1:0-3053 GCA_044356875.1 Pirellulaceae bacterium
GGACTTTTGGCCGCGATGCGTCGCCACTGTTCGAGCGCGGCCTGCCAATCCTCGCGCCGCCCGCTCCGCTCGAGCGCCTCCGCGAACGCCTGCTGCGCCGAACCGCTCTTGGGGTTCTTCGTGGCGACCTGGCGCCAGAGCGCGATCGCCTCCGCGGGTTTGTCCGAATCCTCGAACGCTTCCGCCCGGACCATAACGAGCAGCTCGTCCACGGCCGCTTTCGTGGCTCGGAACGCCGCCGTCTGCGGCTTCACCGCGTCGTCGCCGGTCGTCGGCGGCGAGGCGGTCCCGACAAGTCGTTCGGCATTGTCGACGATTATGAACGCGATCGGCGCCAAGGCGGCGCGCCGCGCGGGTGTGCCGGCACTCCGCAGACTCCGCGCCGTCACCAGCCACTCGCGGAGCTGCTCCGCGGCTCGCTCATTCGCCGCGGCAGGGATGGCCGCTGTACCAGCCGCCCCTCCAGACGCTGGGACTGTGGCGGGAAGGTTGGCTGGAAGTTGAGCTGAAAAGTGGGCCGAAAGGTTGACGAGTTCGCGGTGGGCATCGGACTCGCGGCCCGGCTGTGCCCATAGCGCGCGAAACCGCAGTTCGGCCGACATCCGCCGATCGTCTTCGGTAAGCGATTCCGCCAACTGTTCCGGCAGTGGCTGCGCGAGCCACGTCTCGATTTCGGCGCCGACGACAGCCGCGTGGGCAGCGGGCTGTGGCGGTGGACCCGCAGGCTGAGTCTGTGGTTGTGACGGTGTTTGCTGGGCCAAGACTGCGGTCGCCGCCGCGCTGGGGAGCGCTTCGACGGCGGCGGCGAGGCGTCTTGTTTCCGTCCGCATTGCGCCGCGATAGGCTTCGAGCGCAGCTGGATGCGTTGCCGGAACGGCTCGGTAAGCCCCGCTGGCGTCGGTCCACGCTCCGCGGGCTTCCCACCAAGCGCCTCGCCAAGACTGCGCGTCGCCGCTTGTGGGCGAAGCCGGCCAGCGACGGCAGTGGTCCGCCAGCCACTCGCCGTAGCGTTCGGCGGTTCGAGCGACAAGCGTTTCGGAAGCCGGCGCGGCGGTGGGTGGCGCGGCGGTCGGCGCTGGAGTCGGCGGACTGGTCCGACGCAGCGATTGAGCCAGGTTCCAGAGCGCCGCGAGGTGGGCGAGCGGCGCCTGGGAGTGTTCGGGATGGGCGAGCGAGGCGGCGCGGAGACGCTCGGCCGCGTCCTCGAAACGTTCCCGCCGTTGTTGCACCAATCCGGCTTTGTAAGCCCACTGGAACGCCTTTTCGCGATCCTGTTCGGCAGCCGCCGCGCTCGCCGCTTGATCGTAGGTTCGCAATGCCTCGTCAACGCGATCTTGCGCGAGCAGGCTGTCGGCCGTGCGTCCCAACAGGTCGGCGTCCCGAGTGCCGGTGGCGGCGCCGATGCTGACCAGCAGCAAGTCGCCCCGATGCTTCCAGTACGCCCCGTGTTCCGATTCGATCTGATCCAGTAGCGCGAGCGCCTGTTGGCGAATAGCGGTGACCTCACCGCCGCCACCACGAGCTGCCGAGGTGGTAGCGCGCCATCGCGCGAGCAACGCTTCGAAGCGCGCGAAGTCCCAATCCGCCTTGGCCGGATCAGCTTCGCCCTCCGCGCCCGCTTGGCGGTCGGCGATGCGGGTGTCCGTCCCTGCCCGATTGGCTTCGTCGCCGGCGTTAATCGCGGCGGGTGAAGAACGCGCGGCGAGTTGTTCGGCTTCCGGCCAACGGCTTTGGCCGACCGCGGTGCGAAGCTGTTCGGCCAGCACCGCCCACGCAAGCGAACCGCTGAGTGCGGGCGCTGGCTGTGGCAATGCTGGCTGCTGCGATACTGGTGTCAATCGGGCGAGCATCGTGCGGGCGGCATCGCTGCGTCCCAGTAGCCGCAGTTGCGTGGCCGCTTCGAGCGTCAACGGAGCGTAGAGCGGCATTTCAGGGGTTAGTTGCCGCAGGGACGGTTCGAGCAACTGCAAGCCGCGGCCGAGCGCGGCCAGCCAATCGTCGCTCGATTCGTCGTAGGCCAGCGCCAAGCCACGCTGGGCACGAGCGGCTTGCAGTCGAATTTGATGCTGAAGCGATGCGAGTTGCTCGACGGAAAGTTCGTCGGCGACCTTCCCCCGGCGAAAGCGTTGCGGAAGGAACTCGGAGAGTTGCCGGTCCAACTGTTCCAGCCGTGTGGCGGCGGATCGGCAAAGCTTGCGGGCGGCCGTTCGTTCAGCGGCCGGATCGGGCGAGGCGTCGGCTTCGAGCCGCGCGAGCTCGCCCGCCGCGGCGTCGGCGAGCGCCTCTTGGGTTCGCACGAGAAAGACGAGCGAGTGTTCGGGATGGGCCGTGGTGAATTGGGCGGCCACTTCATGCACGCGTCGCAAGAGCGATTCGCGTTTGGAAGCTGGCGAATGGCGAGCGTGTTCCGCCAGCGTGCGGATCCAGTCGACCGTCAATTCGCCCCGTTCCACCACGCTTAGCGATTGATCGGCGGAGCGGCGCTGGCAGTGGGATTCCGCCAGTGCGAACAGCCGCCGCGCGCGTAGTCCCGCCAAGAACGCCTCATCCCGCCACGATTCGGCGACGGCTCGCCCCTGGCCAACCGCGAGCGGCATCTGCGTGGCGGCACCAATGACCAACAGTGTGAGCGCCAGTCTGAGGGACAGTCTGAGGGACAGTCTGAGCGAAAGGTGGAACCGGTGGCGGAGGCGCCCCTGGAGCGAATCGGGGTTGGAAAGGGGAGTTGAAAGAGCCATCGCGGCGCCACCTCAACACGGACTAGGACGGTGGACGGTTCATTGTGGCGGCCATGCTGACTTTGGCGAAACCGATCGCTTGGACGGCGTCATAGATCTGAATCACGTAGCGTAGAGGAACGTCGCCATCGGGGTGGAGTATTACGGGAACGTCTTGAGTGATTGTCGCGATGCGCCGCAGTTTTTCCAAGATCGCGGCGACGGAGTCGAGCGGTTCGCCGTTGATCCGCCAACGCGGACTGGCCGCGACCATATCGATGCGAATCACGAGCCGTTCGAAGTCGGCTTCGGGCGGCGGGGCTGGTTCGGCGGCGG
>JBIKVL010000794.1:0-3051 GCA_044356875.1 Pirellulaceae bacterium
CGAGCTATCGCGGGAAAAGTTCGACGCGATTTTGAAGATGGTGAGCGAGGGGCTGACGCCGCAGATTCGGCAGGGCGCGTATTTGCATCGAGACCAGATTGGCGGGAAGCTGCGGCCGCGGCCTGGCGCGCGGATCGCCGCGTTGACGTCGGGCGGAGCGATCCCCGAGGCGCCGTTGTACCGCGTCGTCACCGATCCCGAAGGCACGTTTGTCGGGCAGGTTGACGAGCACTTCGCCGTGGACAGTTCGGCGGGCGACATCTTTCTGCTCGGTTCAACCTCGTGGCAGATCACGGCTGTGCGCGGCCAGGAAGTGCGCGTGCGGGACGCCCATGGGGCGCCGCCCAACGTGCCGTTTTGGTTCGGCGAGTCGCCTGGTCGGTCGCCCGAACTGAGCGAACAACTGACCGAGGTGCGGCGCGAACTGGCGGCGATCCTCCAACGGGCGCCGGCGGCCGACGAACCGCGCAGCAACGAGTCGCTGGCCGCCGAATGGCTGCGGCGCGATTGCGGGGCGGACGACTGGTCGGCCGCCCAGGCGGTGCGCTACGTCGGGGCGCAGGTCGCCGCGACCGGCGTTGTTCCCACGATGCGGGAGGTGATTTTCGAGCGGTTCTTTGACGAATCGGGTGGGATGCAGTTGGCGATCCACGCGCCGTTCGGCCATCGCGTGAACAAGGCCTGGGGGCTCGCGCTGCGCAAGCGGTTTTGCCGCAGTTTCGATTTCGAGCTGCAGGCGGCCGCCACGGACAACGGCATCCTGTTGTCGATCGGACCGCAACACAGCTTCCCCCTGGAACAGCTGTTCAAGATGCTGGGGCCGCACAACGGCCAGGAAATGTTGCAGCAGGCGTTGTTCGCGGTGCCGGTGTTTCCGCTGCGGTGGCGTTGGAATGTCTCCCGCGCGCTCGTGGTGCTCCGCTTCCAAAACGGCAAAAAGGTGCCGTTTTTCCTCCAGCGGTTCCGCGCCGACGATCTGCTCGCCGCCACCTTTCCCGCCACTGTCGGCTGCTTGGAAAACCATCACGGCGACATCGATATCCCGGATCATCCGCTCGTCCGCCAAACCGTGGACGACTGCCTTTACGAGGCGCTCGATACCCGCCGATGGCTTCAGGTGCTGCAAGACTATCAACGCGGCGCCATCCAATTCCTGTCGCGCGACACCCGCGAGCCTTCGCCGTTCAGCCACGAACTGATCAACGCCAACGGCTACGCGTTTCTTGACGACGCCGATTTCGAGGAGCGGCGGACCCGCGCCGTCGCGACCCGCCGCACGCTCGCGCCCGAAGATTTCCGCGACCTATCGCGGCTCGATCCCGAAGCGGTTCGCCAAGTGGTTGCCGACGCCGCGCCGGTGATTCGCAACGCCGACGAACTGCACGACGCCATGCTGCAGGCCGGCCTGTTCGAAGCGGTCGATGACCTCCGCTACGCCGCTTGGCTCGAACAGCTCATCGACCGTGGCCGCGCCGCTCGCATCGAACTCGCCCCGCCCCTTCCGCCAACGCCCGCGCCCGAGTCGTCAGCGTCTGAGTCGTCCCCGCCCGAGTCGTCCCCGCCCGAGTCGCCCGCGTCCGAGTCGCCCGCGTCCGAGTCGCCCGCGCCTAAGTCGCCCGCGCCTGAGTCATCGGATGCACAGTCCTCCCCTCCCGAGTCGCCAGCCGAGTCAACTCGCGCCGCCCTGGTCATGCGAACGTATTGGATCGCGGCGGAGCGGTGGCCGATTATCCGCGCGGTTTACCCTGGGGTTGTGGCATCGCCGGAGCCACGGCTGGCCGAGCCGCTCGACAAGACTTGGTCCGCCGGCGATGGCTGGGTCGAATTGGCTCGCGGGCGGATGTTGACGGCGGGTCCGATCACGGCCAGCGCGTTGGCGGACAGCTTGCGGTTGCCGATGTCGCCGATGTTCGCGGCGCTCGAGGCGCTGGAAGGCCAGGGGTTAGTGTTGCGTGGGCAGTTTGTGACGGAGGGGCAAGCGACTGCCAATCCGGCCAGCAGTGGCAGCGTCGAGCCTCAGTGGTGCGATCGTCGGTTGCTCGCGCGGATCCATCGGCTGACGCTTGAAGGTTTGCGGCGGCGGATCCAGCCGGTGTCGACGGCCGACTTCCTGCGTTTTCTCGCGCGGCATCAGCGGTGGAGCGGCGGGTACGGCGCGGGGCCGGAGGGGGTCCGTGACGCGATCGCGCAGTTGGAAGGGTTCGAACTGCCGGCGGCGGCGTGGGAACGGTACGTGTTGGCTCCGCGAGTGGCGGGCTACGAACCGCAGTGGCTCGACCAACTGTTCTTGGCGGGCGAACTGACGTGGGGACGGCTGCATCCGCCCCGGCGCGATCCAAAGGAAGAGGCGTCCTACGCGGCGATGACGCGGGCGATGCCGTTGTCGCTCGCCCGCCGCGACGACTTGCCGTGGCTGTTGCCGTCGGATCGGCCCACACTGGAACCGGCGGAAGGCACCGGGGCGTTCGCCGTTCTGGAGTGCCTGCGGCGCCATGGAGCGTTGTTCCTTCCCGAGCTTCGCGGACTGACGAAACTGGCACCCGACGCCATCCAAGAAGCGTTGCGGGAATTGGCCTCGCTGGGGCGCATTACCGCGGACGCGTTCTCGGCCGTTCGAGCGATCGTGGCGCGGGGAGAAACTCCGCTGCGGGTCGCCGCCGTCGGCCGCTGGTCGCTGTTTCCCGGCTTGTTGTTGGAACTGGCCGAGCCCGGCGATCGAAACATGACGCGGGCCGAACATTGGTGCTGGCTGCTGCTGCGCCGCTACGGCGTTGTGTTCCGCGACCTGCTCGCGCGGGAGACAGCGGCGCCCAACTGGTCCGAGTTGGTCACTGTCTATCGACGGCTGGAATTGCGGGGCGAGATTCGCGGCGGGCGGTTCGTGACCGGCGTGGCGGGCGAGCAGTTCGCGGCCGAGGCGTCGGTCACTCAGTTGCGGGCGATCCGGGACGAGCCGGTCGGCGACTGGATCGTGATCTCCGCCGCCGACCCGTTGAACCTGAGCGGCATCGTGGTTCCTGGCCCACGTATTCCCGCGACGCACCGCAACTT
>JBIKVL010000795.1:0-3050 GCA_044356875.1 Pirellulaceae bacterium
ATTGTCCGCCGTTCGCTCGCCGACCGGCGAACCCACGGTAGCACCGACTCGCGACGCTGCGTCAGAACGAGAACGAGAACGCGAACGGCGACTCTGCCGAGCGCCGCTTGCAACCACGGCGCCCGGCGCCTACATTCCACCGTCGCCGATTAGTCAAACGATCAAAGGGGTATTTCTGTGACCGTCGACTCGACAAACGCTGGAACGGCTCCCGCGCCGCCGACTCCCCCCACGTCCGCTCCCCCCACGTCCGATCCCCCCACGCCCGCCACCGCTTCCTCCGCTGCCGCTCCGTCCACTTCCCAAGCGCCGCGGTTCGTGATGGTGGGCGGCTTCCTGGGCGCGGGCAAAACCACGACCATCGCGCGGCTCGCGCGGCATTACCAATCGCGTGGGCAGCGGGTCGCGATCGTGACCAACGACCAAGCCGCCGACCTGGTCGATACCAACTCGCTGCGGTCCCAAGGCTTCGATGTGGGGGAAGTGGCGGGCGCTTGCTTTTGCTGCAATTTCAACGAGCTCACCGCGGTGGTCCAGCAGCTTGACGCCGGCTGTCGCCCCGATGTGATATTGGCCGAGCCGGTGGGGAGTTGTACCGATTTGGTGGCGACCGTCATCCGGCCGCTCGTCCAGGTTTACCAACAGCCGCTCGATGTGGCTCCCTATGGCGTCATCCTGAAGCCAAGCCATGGGCGCCGCATTCTCGGGGCGGAAACCGCGGCGGGCGGCGCGAGCCGCGGCGGGTTCTCGCCGCAGGCCGAATACATCTTTCGGAAGCAAATCGAGGAGGCCGATTTCATCGTCGTCAATCGGATCGACGAGCTCTCCGAAGACGATGTCCGGTCGCTCGTCGGGGTGCTGTCCAGCCAGTTCCCAGGCCGTCCGATTCTGCGCATGTCGGCCCGTTCGGGAGCTGGTTTCGAAGCGCTCTGCGAACTGTTGGAGCAGCGTGGCGAATTTGGCCGGCGCGTGATCGATCTCGACTACGACGTCTACGCGGCGGGCGAAGCGGAGCTCGGATGGCTCAACGCCCAGCTGGGCCTGGTCGCCGCCGATCCCTTTGAACTGGATGCCGTGCTCTGTGAAATCGTCGACGGTCTGCGGCAGCGGCTCCAGCCCTTAGGCGCGGAAACCGCCCACCTGAAAGCGATTGGACTGTGGGACCAAGCTTATGCCGTGGCGAATCTGGTGAGCAGCTTCACGCCGTCCGAGTTGTCGGTGCCGTCCGGCTGCCGAACCCGCGAGGCTCAGCTGGTGGTCAATGCCCGCATCGCGATCGACCCCGCCGTGCTCGAACAACTGGTGCGCGAAACGCTCGAGACCGTCGCCGGTCGAATCGCGGGCGAGCTCCGCTTCACCGCTGTTCAGAGCTTCCGACCGGGCCGTCCCGTGCCCACGCACCGGCTCAATCCGTGACGCCGCTCAAGCCCTGACACGGCTCAAGCCGTGACGCCGCTCAATCCGTGACGCGGCGGTTCGTTCGATCTTTCAATCGTGTGAAGTACAGCAGGGCGCCGACCGCAAGGAACAGCACTCCGGCGAGCGATTCGACGGGACTGGTCACGAGCATCATGAGCAGGAAAGCGGTCGAGACGATGACGAAGCCGAGCGGCAGCAGCGGGTAGCCGAGCGTCTTGTACGGCCGAGGCAGATTGGGTTCCCGCCAACGCAGCACGAAAACGGCGGCGACGGAGAGCACGTAGAAGATGAAGCTGCCGAAGATCACGTAGTCGGTGAGCACATCGAAGGTCGCCTTGGTCGCCATGGTCTCAAGGGATAGCCGCAGCGGCCGGGCGGCGAAGGCGGGCAGACTGTCGATCCACGCCGGCACGCGGACAAGGCGAGTCAGGTTGGATGCTAGGATCAAAACGACCGCCCAGGCGCTTTCCGCCAGGATGGCGCGATGCGGGGTGGCGAACCGCGGATGGACTTGTCCGATCGATTCCCAGAACAGTTGATCGCGGGCCATGGCGAAGAGCACGCGGGGGCCGCACAGCAAGTTCGCGTTCAGCGCCCCGAACGTCGAGACCATAACGGCGCTGGAAGCGATCTCCGCTCCGTACTCGCCGAGCATCCGTTCACAGGCTGAGCGGGCCACGAAGGCGCTGGCCGCTACTTCGTCCACGGACAGCACTAAGTGGTAGGCCAAGGCGACGCCGAGATAAAGCGCGATCAGGATCGTCAGGCCGATGCCGAGCGCCAGCGGCACGTTGCGCTGTGGTTCCCGGACTTCCTCGCTGATCAGCGCCACGTTGTTCCAGCCATCGTAGGCCCAGAAAGCGGCGGTCATCGCCGCCGCGAATCCGGCCACCCAGCCCATCTCGGGCGGCTTGGCGAGCGTGCTTCCCCAGAGCGCCGGCGAGGCGGCGCCGGTGAGCAGCGGCAACGCCATGAGCGCGAGCAGCGTCGCCGCCTTCACGACCGTGGTGAGGCTCTGCACATGGCCGCCCCACCGCGCGCCGGCGATGTTGATCGTCGTCAACGTGGCGATCGCCGCGATCGCCAACCCGCGTTCCCACCACACGATCGGCAGCTCGAAGCCGCACAGCAGCAGAGTGAGCGGAGCGCCGCTGAGAGCCCCGCCAGCAACAGCCCCGCCACCCAGAGCCCCGCCACCCGCGTCGGCATGGCTGGCGGCGGTTCCGAGCCAACCGGCGGCGATGAGCCCTTGTCCGATGGAATTCTGAAAAGCGGTCGCGAAAGTGACGGCCAGCGCCGCGATGGCGCCGGAACGCAGCACGCACAGTTCCGTCCAGCCCCATAAAAAACCGGCCAGCGGTCCGTAGGCGCGGCGCAGATAAACGTATTGACCGCCCGCTCGCGGGATCGCGGCGGCCAACTCGGCAAGCGCCAGCGCGCCACAAAAACTCACCGCGCCGCAGACGATCCAGACCGCGACCACCAGATCGACGCGGCCGACCGACCGCGCGATGGCGCTGGCCTTGAAAAACACGCCCGCGCCGATCACCGCGCCGACAACCACGGCCGTCGCCCCGATCGGCCCCATCACCCGCTTGAGCCCGTTCGTCTCGTCCATGGTCGCCTCGCGG
>JBIKVL010000796.1:0-3049 GCA_044356875.1 Pirellulaceae bacterium
CAGCCTGGTAATCGGCGAGCGGCGATTGGGCGGGAATCGCTTCGCGTCCGGCGCCGAGCAGCCTTTCCCGCGACGATTGGCGACTTGGGGTGACACCCTCGGGGCGAGTAAACCCAGCCGGTCCGCTTTGCGTGTCGACCAAGTAAACATAGCCGTGACGCGCCCCCAAAAAACCGGGGCCGCGACTGACGTTGGGGTACCCGATCAGCATGTAAGCCGGCACCGACGCGTCGACCGCGCCCCGTTGCTGGGCCACGATCGAGCCGATCGACGGATAGGTCACGGTGCCGCTGATGCCCCGGCCGGTGTGAACGAGATTCGTCGCGAACGCATGCTCGTCCACCACCTTGTGGTTGACCGTTCGGACCACCGTCAGCCGCTCCGCCATCCGCGCCGTCCGCGGTAGGTGCTCGCAAAACCGCACGCCGGACACCGCCGTATCGATCGAGTCGTAATAGCAGCCCGCTTTCTTCGGACTGGCTTTCGCGTCGCCCCGCGCCTTCGGATCGAACGTGTCGATCTGCGCCATGCCGCCGCCCAGCCAAAGAAAGATGCAGTGCTCGGCGGTCCCCCGCAGCCGCGACGACGGCTCCGAAAGCGGCCGCTCCGCCGCCGCCGTGCCGCGACCACCGACGGCCGCGCCGCCCACAAGGCCCGCCGCCGCGGTTACCGCCGCAGTGGCCGCCGCAGTCGCCGACGCTTGCTGAAGAAAACGACGGCGATCAGGTTGGTCCGTTGCCATGGTATCGCTCCAAACTCGGTTTCCATCGCCCATGTCGCGGCAGTCCATCCTTTAGCTCAAGCCCGTCAACGGCCCGTCACCGCAGAAATCGGGGTTGCCGAAGCGCGGCAAGTGGTGCCCCATGCCATGGGCGAGCGACAGCAGCAGGCGGTTGTGCGAGAGCTTCGGATAGCGGATCGACCGGCCCATCTTGAAGTCCAATCCGTTGCCGACTAGCACGAACGGGATATTGTCCAGCGTATGCGAGTTGCCTTTGCCCAGCTCGTTGGTCCAGACGATCAAAGTATTGTCGAGCAGGCTGCCCGAACCACCCGGCTCGGGCGTTTCCGCTAGCCGTTTCGTCAGGTACGCCAGTTGCTCGCAGTACCAACGGTTGATCCGCGTCAGTTTGTCTTGGGACTTCTCGTCGTTGTCCGGGTTGTGGGACAGTTCGTGATGCCCCTCTTCGATGCCCAGCCACCGCATTTTGGCTTGGCCGACGGAATTGGTGAATTGGAAGGTGGCGACGCGCGCGAAGTCGGCCGCGAGGCTGTGGACCAACAGATCGATCTGCATCCGGCTGAGCCGCGGCATGTTGTCGTTGTCTTCCTTGACGCCCGGTTCGAGTTCCGGAGCGGCGTGCGCGGCCACTTCCGAATTCTCGGGAGCGCTGAGTTCACGTTCCATCTCGCGGACGAACTCGGCCTGCCGCGCGAGCAACTGACGATCCTCGCCGCTGACCGCCGACTCGATCTTCCGCAAGTCTTCGCTCACCGCGTCCAGCACGCTGCGAAGCGCCTGCCGATCCTTGCGTCGGCCGTACAGTTTGTCGAGCAACCGGTACGGATCGTCGATCGGAGCTAGCGGCTGATTGGGGCCCGAATATGACATCCGAGTCCATGTGTCGGCCCGTTCGGGCACGAGCACCCCGAGTTCCAACGACCCAAAACGAGTCCGGGTTTCCGGCCGCGATTGCAGGAAATTTTTCAGTTCTTGATCGATCGATATGCCGCTCGACCAACCCGCCGGCGTATGCGAACCGCCCTGGATGTTGCCGGGAAAGAGCTCGATGCCGGTCAGCAAGCAGCCGATGCCCCGCATGTGATTGTCGCCGTCGCCCCGCACTTTGTCGCAGACGCCGTGCAGCGTCAACACACGATCGCGAAACGGTTCGAGCGGTTCCAGGCTGGGCTTGAAGGCGGTGAGCGGTCCTTCGGCATCGGGCCAGAAATTGCCGGGCACCACGCCGTTCGGGCTGAACAGGACGATCAGCCGCTGCTTGCGTTGACCCTGGTTCGCGAAGCCAAGGCTCGGCAAATTCATCACGAACGGCAACGCCGCCGCGCTCAATCCCAACGAACGCAGAAAGTCACGGCGATTGGCAAAGCGAGTCATCCCATCCACCTTCTAATTCGAGTTACCTGCGTAGGAGGCGGCGATCGTGGCGGCAAGGCTGCGGATGCTGTAGTTGTCCGCCGCGAATCGCTCACGCAACCGCCGCTGCTCCGACTCGGCGGCCGCCCGATACGGCTGTTTCACCAAATAATGATACAACTGCTCAACGAACGCGTCACGGGTTTCCGTGGTTGTCGTCAAAAACCGGGCCAGTTCGCGAGCCCCGCGGAACTGAATTTCCTCGCCCTCGCGGGTGATGTACGCTCCCGAGTCGTCGATCGGACGGCCCTTCTCCACGCGCCGTAGCCGCCCGGTCGCGTCGAACGCCTCCAGCGTAAACCCCAGCGGATTGATCAAACTGTGGCAAGATCGGCAACTCTCCGAACTCGTCTGCAACGCCACCCGCTCGCGGGTCGTCAACTGCGGATGCAGATCGGGCGATAGCGGCGCCACCGCCTCGGGCGGCTGTTTCAACGATCGGCCCAACAAACTGCGCGACAGAAATACGCCGCGATGGATCGGTGAACTGGTCGAAGTGTAGGCGAACGTGGACAGCAAATACGGGTGCGTCAGCAACCCCGCCCGCTGGCCCGGATCGAGCGGCACGTCGCGGAAAGTCGCCGCCGCCAACGCTTCCGCCAACCCATCGCCCATCGGGGCTGTCGCGGGAGCCGGAGTCGTCGCGGGAGCCGGAGTCGTCGCGGGAACTGGAGTCGTTGCCGGTGCTGGATTAGCCGCCGGTGCTGGACTGACAGCTGACGCTGGATTCACAGCCGCTGCTGGACTGGGGGCTCCCGCGACCGAGTTGTCGGCTTGGTAGAAGGCGGCGAGCCGCGGATTGAGCGGCACGGAGTCGGCGGCGAGCAGCGATCGGAAGTCGGCCGATTCGCCGCCGACGATCCGCTGCACGAAGATTTCGAGCGAAGTGCGAAG
>JBIKVL010000797.1:0-3045 GCA_044356875.1 Pirellulaceae bacterium
GCCACGATCGAATACGGGGAACTGAATCCAGGGAGCCCTGAATTGACCGTCGCGCAACGGATCTCGTAGCGTCGTCCGGGCGGCAGATAAATCCGCCACTGATGAAAGCCGACATTGCGCGGTGGCAAGAGTCGGTAAGCGACCTGCGATGGATCCTCGACGTCCAGTGGCTCCAACCACTCCTTCAAGACGTCTTGATTGCGGGCGAGGAACTCTTGGTGCCGACGAATCGAGTTCCACCAGCCATAAGAGACGCCGAGGATGGCGAGCACCCCGACGACTGACACGGGCGAGAAACGAAGGCGCATAGAGGCTCCAATCGTCTTTGGATGGAAGGCTGCTTAGAAACCTTCCGCCTCCGTTTCTATACTCTCGCCGTTGTCGTAGCAACTCCGGGATGATTCCAGTGCGGGAAAGATTCAAGGGAATCGCTTTGCGAAACTCCCGCTGAAGCCCGCCGAAACGCGGGCTTTAACGAAGCGGGATTTACTCGATTATCGACGGAGAGGGCCGCCCGCCACCGGCCCCTGCATCGCCTGTTCCACTCGTGGCGCGAAGGCCTCCGCGTTCTTCCAGAACTGTTCGAGCGACGCTTCGTCGGCGAATAGAAACATTTGGTTGCGATACCATAATCCGTGTTGCCGACGGCCCTCGACCAACTGGCCTTGCTCTAAATAACGAACCGGGTCGTAGCCGGAGAGCATGGGCGCATAGCGGTCGGGATCTTCCAGGAACCTCTGTTGCTGGTCCCGGCCGACGAACAGGTAGGTGCGGTCGCGATGCACAACGCCCCACTGCGGGTCAGCGCGACGCCACTTTCGTGTTTCGAACAGCGTCACGGGGCAATAGCCATCGAGTCCGATCGCGGACGGTGATGGCGCGCCCACAGAACCTCCGCCTCCGCTCGGCGATGACATCGACGCCGACGCGATACCGGCACGCATGGCCGGAGAGACGAATGGGGAACTCGGCCCACCCGGCGCGGAACGTTGTTCTGCACCGCTGCTGCCAGCACCGCCGCCGCCGCCAAAGGGACTTCCCGTTCCCGCATTGCCAATCGCATTCGCTGGCAAGCCGCCAAAGGGCGACTGGCTGGCGGGAGGCTGGTAACCGGGTGCCTGGTAACCGGGTGGCTGGTAACCGGGTGCCTGGTAACCGGGTGGAGTCGCGGCGGGTGGCGGGGAGGAACCGGGAGCCCTGGCGGCGAATGAACCGGCTTCAGCGACGCCTGGGAACCCACCACCCTGCCCGCCGAATTGGCTGGGATTCGCGCCGCCCTGGGGCGCAAAACGGCCACCGCCGCGGCCGGTATCGAGCGTCGGAGGCGGTGTGTTGGGGACTCCATAGCCGCCGGGCCCGACAGTTGGCGCTGCATAACTGGAAGGAGGGCTCAACGCGTTCGCGGCCTGCGCCGTTTGGTTCGCGAGTTGGCTGGTGAATTGGTTGGCAGCGCCCTGGACCTGGTTCGACGTCTGGTGCGCTAACTCCTGAGTGGCGGCAGCGGTCGAATTGGCCGTCTGCTGAGCGGCGTTGACGGCTGCGTTGCCGGCGTTAAAAGCGTTGCGGGTGAAATCCTGTTGGTAGGCGGCGAACTGCCCACGGAATGCCTGGGCGGATCGTTGAGTATTCTCGGCGACGTTGTTCGCGGTGTTCAGCGCGGTCGCGGCGCGGGCTAAGAACGCCGTGTAACGGGTCGGGTCTTGACTGCTCACCGAGCGAACCAGTTCTTGGCCATCGGGAAGGAGGATCAGATCGGTAGGCCATCGATCCACCCGAAACCGCTCGGCAACTCCCGCTTGATTGTCGACTTTGATTTTGACCGGGATGAAATTCGCTTGGATCGCCTGTTGCACTTCCGGCCGGCTGAGGACGTTGCGTTCCACACCGACGCAAGGCGGACAGTTGTCGCTCCAAAAATGCACCAGCACGAGGCGGCGTTGGACTGCGGCTTGTTGCAGCGCGGCATCGACGTTTTCGAGCCAAGCAAGCGGCGCGGTCGCGGTTCCCGCCGCGCTCGTGGGGCCGTAGTTTGGCATTCCCCCGCCCCGAGGACTGCTCGAGTACGGCTGTTGAGCGACTGTTAGGTTGGTTCCCAAGGCGGCAAGGCCACAACCGCCGAGAATGAGCGTCCGCAAGACTTTCCGCATATTCCACCACCTCTCCGATACCTGGCGACGCCGTCACGGACCGCGCGCCGCGACTGCGCGAGTTAAGGGGTGTATCGGATTTCAACACGGAGCGGTTGTAGCAATTCCTTAGGTTTTGGCGACTTGCACGGTTCTTGCCATGAATGTGGCCTAATCCAACCCTCTCACGATCGTCTCGCCGCCCGATCGAGCGGTAGGGAACGGCGAGTTGCTACATTCCGCGACGAACTGCGACGAACTGCGATGGAAACGCCGGGATACCGGCTTGGGGCACGCGCGTGGGGGATTTTTCCCGACATCGCTTGACATTCCGCCCGCCTTGGACAATACTCGCCATCTGTTTGCTCTTTCTGGAACTTCTGTAGGTGATGGCTCGTGTCTTCGTTGGAAGTCCCCCTTCCAACGTTAGGCATTCCCGGTAACGGGCAGCGGTGAACGGCGAACCGTCGGTACGCCTTTCACAAGTCGCTTTACCAACGCCTCGCGGTCTTACGTCCGCGGAGATGCTGTGGCGGAGCTTGGTGAGCGTCCTGCAAGAAGGCAAGTGCTGTAGTTGGTTTTAGCACCCGTCTTGGGAAAAGCTGCTGGAGAGTTGTCCGGTCCTCGCCGTTTCGAGGCTTTGCTCCGGACTTGGCACGATGCCAGCTCTGTTTTTTCCTAGGCTTTGTGCGCACGCACACCACTCGCAATCGCTTGATGGCTGATGGTCGGCCGCAGTCGACGATTGCAAGTTCCACGGACGAGCTGTTCCTGCGGGCAATCCCCGTCCTTTGTTTGTTTCGGATGAAAATTCATGGGGAAGAAGCGTTTTCGGCGTCAAGGCGGTGGCCATTCGATGGGACGCGGCGGCTACGGCGGCGGCGGGGGTGGCGGTGGCGGTGGCGGTGGCGGTGGTGGA
>JBIKVL010000798.1:0-3044 GCA_044356875.1 Pirellulaceae bacterium
CCCGCGCCGCAGCCGCTGAGCGGAAAGTCGCGGATCATGGCGACGGTGGATGTCCAGTACTCCCAGCGGTAGCCCAACGACAGGCGGGCTTCGCTGAGCACTTGGATATCGAGGAAGCCGGTGGCGGCGGCAAGTCCCACCAGCCCGCCGACCACTCCAACCGCCATGCTGGGAATCTTCCATCCGATACGTTCGCCGCCCCGCAGCAGATTCCAGCCGATCACCGCGACGGCGAACAGCGTCGCGACATAACCGCTGCGGCTCTTCGTGAGCAGCAGGCAGGCGGCGATGGCCACCGCGGCCACTGTCCACGCAATCACGGGGGCGCGGACGGAGCGCGACGTGGCGGAAAGACCCGCGATACAGAGCACCAGCGATGGGAGGAGGTAGCCGGCCAGCGAGTTCGTGAGTGCGAAGGTGGCGATCGGTTCGCGGCTCTCGATGCGATTGCGGAACTGTTCGCGGATCGGCGAACCCTCGGGCGCGACGATGCCGGCTTCGCGCAGCACGGCGTCCGGGTCGCGTTGAAAGGCCGCTCGATCCCGCGGCATCTGGTAGCCGCACTGGTAGAACGAGTAGCTGGCGAGCCCCGTGGCGACGGCGCACAGCACGGCGGCCAGCGCTCGCAGCGCTCGGGGCGAACGCAGCGATTGGCGCGCGAGGAACCACAGGAGGCCACCGCCGAGCCATGCCCAGGTCATGTTGATCGCGGGACGGCCTTGAGCCGTGTCGAGCATGCGGGCCGCGCTCCCGGCGAACCACACGAAGAACAGCCCCAACGCCACGTCGACCGCCGATCCATACAGTTGGGACTCGCGTTGTCCCGAGAGCAGTCGAGCGGCCGCCCAGGCCGCGAATCCGCAGAGGATCGCCAGATCGATCATGATCATCGAGCCGCTCGCCGCCGCTTCGCTGGGAATCAGTGGCAACGCGACCGCGACCGCCGCCACGGTCGCCGGCCCGACGCGTGTCGCCGCTTTGTCGATCCAGACGCGGCTCGGGAAGGGAGAACCGGCGGCGCGACGCGCGTTCACGGCGATCTCTCCCGAAGCTTGCGGCGGGCCGACGATTCGAGGATGGCGATCAGCGACAACACGCACAGCACGGTGGCCACCACCAGGACGGCGCCGAGCGTGTCGACGCGATGCAGCAACAGCGCGGCCAGTCCGCACGTGAACGTCAACAGGTGGATCGTCAGCACGGCTTGCACTTTCGTCAAACCAAGATCGACCAGCCGGTGCGAAAGATGGCATTTGTCGGCTTGGAACGGACTGCGTCCTTCCCGCAACCGGATCAAGATCACCGACAGCATGTCGTACAGCGGCACCGCCATGACAAGGACCGGCGCGAGCACCGCGTGGCGGCGGGGCGATTGATAGCCGGCGTAGGTGGCGGCGAGCGTCGCGGTCGCGATGTAAAAGCCGATGAAATAGCTGCCGGCGTCGCCCATGAAGATCCGCGCGGGCGGGCGATTGTGCCAGAGGAACCCGAGCAACGCGCCGACCAGCACCACAAGATAGCCGCAGACAAACAACTGAGGCCTCTGCGTCTCCGGGTCGGGCGCCAGCAGCGTGACGGCCGCTAGCGTCGCCGCCGCGATCGCCGCCACGCCGCTCGACAAGCCGTCCATATTGTCGAGCATATTGAACGAATTGATCAAGCCGACGATCCACACCACGCTCAACATCCACGTGACCGCCGGGATGCCGATGAACGCGGTGAGTTTCAAGCCTTGGAAAGTGACGACGGCCCCGGCGACGGCAAACTGCGCGCACAGCCGCCATTGCCACGGGAGCCCCCGGCGGTCATCGACCAGCCCCAGCGCCGATAGCACAGCCGCGCCGCCGAGCAGCACCCACAACGCCCCGGACTGGCTCGCCATTCCCGGCAGGTGGACGCGGACGAGCGCGGGCAAAGCCTGCTGCCATTCAGGATTCGCCAGCAGCCAGCGGACGCCAAGTTCCCCGCACGCGAATGTGGCCAGCGCGCCGAAGGCGATCGCCAAGCCGCCACCGAGCGGCGTGGGGGTCGAGTGGACTTTGCGGGCCGCCGGCATGTCGACCAAGCCCCACGACGGCGCGCGGCGACGCACGACGTAGGTCGCAAGCCACGACAGCACAAGCGGCGGGAGGCCGGCGAGCAACAGCCAGACGGCGGCCGTCGAGTCGAATTCGGGAGGAGGATCCATACGGGCCCGCGTTACCGCGACGGCTCGTCCGCATACCTTTCCCGCAAGTACGCGCGACAGCGGTCGAAGAACTGATGATAGTCCGCGCGTCGATAATTCGGATAGGTCCACTCGCGTGGCTGCCATTGGCCGCGGTGGTAATGCAGCGTTTGCTCGGCGAAGACCCCGTCGGACAGATAGATCCGGTGGTCGCGATCCTTGCTCGACGCCAGGATCAACTTGGCTTCGGTCAAGTAACCCGGATCAAGGTTTAGCGGTCGGGGCTCGGGCCACGCATGTTCTCGGGCGCACGTTTCTTCCCAATCGTTCGACTGGTGTTTGAAGGCGGCGAGCCGGGCGGGGTCGACGAGGTCGCGGAACGCCAGAAACATCTTTTCCAGCCCCGGCCCCATCGTCTTTTCGTAGTAAGGCGTTTCGACGAACGCGAACCGGTCGCTTGCCAGCGCCACCGGTCCCCAGTGGCGCTCGCAGCATTGCCGAGCCCACTCGAAGGCTTCGGGGTAGCGGCTGAACACGGCGGTAATCAGCAGGACGGGACGGTGGACGCGAAAGCCGGCCATGGTCGCTAGCCGCCTCCGAAGGTGAGGCCGAGCGGCCCGAAGTTGCGCTGGATTTGTTCCAGGCCCGTTTTGACCATGATCAAGTCGGCGCCATGGCAGAGGAAGCGGGCTCCGAGCGCCATCAGTTCGCGGGCTCGTTCGGGCGTGCCGCAGGGCATGCCCCAATGTTTGCCCGCCGCCTTGGCCGCCGCCGCGACCCGCTCGATTGCGCGGGCGACGAGCGGATGGTCGAACTGGCCGGGGATGCCGCTGATGACGGTGAAGTCGGCGGGGCCGAAGAACACGACATCGACGCC